>CAZIFU010000172.1:0-17698 GCA_964539075.1 uncultured Verrucomicrobiota bacterium
GCTCAAAACGCTCACGGCGGCGTTACGCCCGTGGACGATGGATTTCCACGTCGCGCAAAACAACGCCACCGTCCACGGCACCGGCACGCACGACAAGACCGGCCGCCACTGCCTGGTCAACGCGCCGGACGGCAAGCTGGACATCCCGAACCACGCCGGCTTCTGGCTGCGCAACGAAGGCGGCCAGCTCACCAGGGCCGTGCAGCACATCTGCTGGGACGGGTGCATGTTCCCCAACGACGTGATGATGCAGCAGCAGACCTGGAACGACATCCTGGCCGCGATGGTCGCGGTGCGCGATCTCCACGGCTGGCAGGGAGAACCACCGGTTTCCTCAAGTGATGTTTATCGAGATCCCGGCGCGACAGAACTTGGGGTCCAGCATGGACTAAAACGTCATACACTGACCAGCTCTGTGGTCGAGCAAAAGCCAGCAAGGCTTGAAAAGTTGATGATGAGCCTCAACAGACTCGTTGGACTCAAGCGCGTGAAGGAAGATGTTTATAGCCTAGTTAACTTCGTTAAGGTGAGAAGATTTCGGCAGCAACAGCGCATGAAGGTAGCTCCAATGTCGTTGCATTTGGTCTTTACGGGAAACCCCGGAACCGGCAAGACGACCGTCGCCCGCCTCTTGGGGGAGATTTACCATGAGATTGGTGTTTTATCGAGAGGGCACCTCATTGAAACTGACCGATCTGGGCTTGTAGCCGGTTATCTTGGGCAGACGGCTCTCAAAGTGAGTGATGTTGTTGAACAGGCACTGGGGGGAATCCTTTTTATTGACGAGGCTTACTCGCTGGCACGCAGTGCAGAAAGCGACCAGTTCGGGAGAGAAGCAATCGACACCCTTTTGAAGCGAATGGAAGATCACCGCGACGATTTGATCGTGATTGTAGCAGGATACACTGCACCTATGGAATCTTTTCTCGACTCGAATCCGGGGCTTCGCTCCAGATTTAACAAGTTTTTACACTTTGATGATTTTTCGCCCGAGGAACTGTTCCATATCTTTACCAAATACTGTGAAGATGAGGGATATTGCTTCGACGGCCTCTGTGGGGACCAAGTTATGGCTGTCATAAAAGTCCGGTGCGAAACACGTGGCGGGAGCTTTGGAAATGCCCGGACCATCCGAAACGTGTTTGAACAGATAATCTCGAAGCAAGCAAATCGAGTCGCGGGTATCACAAGTCCCACACGAATGGAACTGACCACTATTGTTCCGCAGGATATTCCGCCCATTGTCAATGGTCCATGAAACAGATTTTCACAATGACTCTTGTGGAGGACCCGACGGGGCTTGGCAGGAGTCCAGGCGCGGTGACAAAGCCCGACGAGCCGGTGGAGCGTATTTTCTTCTTTTGGTTCAAGCTCGTGCCGACCGAGTTCCTCGGAACCCCAGAGCACAGAGCCAAGACGACCGATCACCGTCTCAAGGTCGTCGTCGCGGCCAATCGGCTTGGTACTTGGGACTTGTACGATGCGAACAGACAAAAGGACTTGGTCAAGGAAGCCTTTTGGATTGGCAAAAGTGAGCTTGAGAAGCGCATGGAGAAAGGCGAACTGCAGCCAGAAGAGGCAGTCCTGGTTCACACTCAGAATTACGGAAATCAATGCCCCTACGATCCAGCCAACATCGAGGAGCCAGTAGCAGGAGCAGTATTTGAAATAGAAGTAGAACGGAGAATCGGATTCAATTGACTTGGCGTCGGCACGCCGGAGCAAAACAGCCACTTCGCCTTGCCGTTTCGACCCTCGGTTGCAATTCAAACGCGCCGGGGTTCGGTCCTGGGTCCGTCCTTAGTATGTACACTGCCCGTGCTGAAAAAGTGTCAACCCTCGTTTCGTCATTTGACCGGTTTACCGGACTTCAGCGTCCTCGGCGACTTGTCCGGGCACAAGGCCAGATGCCACTTTTAGCAGAGCGGGGCGAAGCGGATTTATTTGTCCCAGCTCAAATGGACCACGAACAACTGCACGGTCCTGTCCTCGGCGAGAGTTTCAAAAAGAATTTTGCTCCCGTCGCGGTTCCAGCGCGGCGGCATGTCCAGACGCAACGCGTCGTCCTTCTGTGAACTGGACGGGAGTTCGTTGCGGTAGTAAGGCAGCTTGAGGCCGACATCGCCCTGACGACTAAAAAGCACCACTCGGCGGATTTTGCCCTTTTCATTGGAACTGCCCTCGGTGGTGGCGATCCAGTTCAGGTCGGGTGAGAATCCCGGCTCGCCGGCTTTGGTGAGAAATTTCGGGCCGACAAACTCCACAACTTCGTTCTTCAACGCGTCCCAAATCACGTACGGCGGCTGCCCCTGGGTCTTCTCCGAACGGCCAAAGCCGCCACCGAGCACGCGTGTGCCGACTTCCCAATCGGGATGGCCGATGTCTTCGGTAAGCTCGCGCAGGTCCGAGCCGTCGGCGTTCGCGGTGAAAAGCGCGGAGTAAAACGTCGTGTTCGAACCCTGGCGAAACCAGCGCGCGATGAACCAGACCCGTGTGTCATCGCGGTTCCAGAGCGTGTGATTAAGGAAAAGCTGGTTTGCCTTGCCGGATGGCGGCTGGCTGAGTTCCGGATAGCGGTCCTTGAGCCGCTCGTAAATCGTCTGGTAGGAAACGATCAGTTTCGCCCGGCCGGTGACCGCGTCCACCACCCAGACGCCGTCGTTGTCCGGATGGCCCTGGCCCTTCGAAAAATTGAACGAGCCGGGATACGCGACGACCGTGCGCGAGATGCGGCCGTAGTTCAGCGCCAGAAATTTCCCGCCGCGCTGGGCCACGCCGCCGTTGGCCACCGGCGCGTCGGGGAACAAAAACTCGCGCCGCTGCTTCGTCTTGAAGTTGTAAAGGACGGTGAATGCCTTGTTGTCGGCGCGACGGTCGTTGAAGAAAAATTCTTCGTCCGGCTTCAGCGGGTTCCAGTAGAGCATCGTCCCTTGCTGGAAATTCCACGCGCGCGTTTCCGCCACCTTCGTGATTTTGCCCGTGGCAGCTTCGATCAAAATGATGTTGGCGGGATCGTCGAAGCCGCCGGGGATGCGATCGTGAAAGGTCGTTTCCAGCGACAGGATATATCTGCCCTCACCGCTCCATGGAATGGTGCCCACGTGCCCGTCGTAACCGAAGAAATGATGCTGCGGCCCGGAGGTGAGTTGCTGAATCTTGTAACTGGGAAGCGTCGCGGGCTGCTGTAACGCCTGGGCGAAGACAACTCCCTGGAAAAACAGCACCGCGCTGAACAAAGCGGGAAGACGATGGCACATGCCGGAACGTAGGCGCAGCGGATTTGCGCGGTCAATTTGAATGTGCTTGCCGGCGCCTTGCAGTGCTGTCTCCCAACATCGTCACATTCTGCGAAGATTTTGGAGCGCGGATTTTATTCCGCTTCAACGTCCGACGGTTCGTGCACGCGACGAGATTTTCAGGCGCTACAGCGGGGCGAGAGGCGAAGCGGAATAAATTCCGCGCTCCGCTTCGATTGCGGCTTGGCCGCGCTAAGACCTGTAACAAGATCTCCGCCTGGCCCGTCTGGTCGGGAAATTGATGGACGCCCTTCGATTGCTTCTAATAGGGTTCCGAAAAATCAAGTGACAGAAAATCGCCCTCACCCCGGCCCCACTGCCATTGAATTATACGCTATGAACCTCCGCCTCCTTGCTGTCGTCCTGATCTGGCTCGGTCTGCCGTCGGCGTTGCGCGCGGCGCAAGCCCCGGCTCCGAAACCGGACTTCACCGGACTCGAAGCCCTCGTTCAATCCGAGTTGAAGCGCATCAACGTCCCCGGTTGTTCCGTCGCGATTGTGGCCAACGGCGAGATCGTGTTCGCCAAAGGCTTCGGCGTCGCCAACGCGGACACCGGCCAGCCGGTCGCCGCCGACATGCTCTTCCGCCTCGGCTCGACGACCAAGATGTTCACCGCCGCGACGCTCGTATCGCTCGTCGAGCAAGGCAAGGTGAAGCTGGACGCGCCCATCGGCACTTACGTGAAGGGCCTCGACCCGGCCATCGCGCGGCTCACGCCGCATCAATTGCTCACGCACACCTCCGGGCTGGCCGACCCGAACGTGATGACTGGACCGCACGACGAATCCGCCCTCGCCGCGTCGGTGCGCGCTCTCACCGCGAAAGATTGCTTCACGGCGCCGGGAAAAATTTATTCCTACTCAAACCCAGGCTTCTGGACCGCGGGCCTGGTCGCGCAGGAGGCCGGCGGCAAACCCTACGCCGATCTCGTCGCCGAACGCGTGCTCAAGCCATGCGGCATGGCGCGCAGCACGTTTCGCCCGACCGAAGCGATGACGTGGCCGCTGGCCATCGGTCACGAACCGCAGGGTCGCGGCCCGCCGCGCGTCATCCGCCCGCTGGCCGACCACGCCGGGGCGTGGCCGGCGGGGCAGCTTTTCTCCAGCGCTCCGGAATTCGCGCGGTTCTGCATCGCCTTCATGAACGGCGGCAAACTCGACGGCAAGCAGTCCCTTTCGCCGTTTATCATCGGAAAACTTTCCACCCCGCACGTCACGGTGCCGGGCCGCGAGGGGCATTACGGTTACGGCTTGAACGTGCGCGACGAAGGCGGCCTGCGCTGGCTGTCGCACGGCGGCAGCCGCACCGGTTACGGCAGCTTCATGGAGATGTGCCCGGAGAAAAAATTTGCCGTCATCACGCTTTGCAACCTCAGCGGCGAACACCTCCAGCGCGTCGTGGACAAGGCCGCTGAACTCGTCCTTGGCGTCGCAGCGCCGTCGCGGCAGCCGCGCCGGGAGTTGACCATGACCGCCGAGGAAATGGCCCGTTGCGCCGGCACGTACTCGAACGGCCGGCAGAGCATCGCGCTCCGAGTGAAGGACGGCAAGCTGGTCGGCGCGCAAGGCGGCGTGGTGACGAAGGTCGGCGAAAACCATTTCGTGCGGGCCGCTTCGGGGGACTCGCCGGAAGCCGACTTTCTCCTCGTGCCCGGCCCGGACGGACGCATTGAATATTTGATGCGCCAGGGCCGCGCCATGAAGCGGCGGTGATTGAGCCGCTCGGCGTAAGTTTTCCCGGTGTTTTTGGGGGTTGTGGGAATTGGCTGCTGCTGCCTAGAATGTCCTCCCGATAGACGGCGAGCACAATGAATTGCCCGACGACAAGTGCCCAGGACTTGTATCCTCATCCGATGGGGAGTGGGAGCGGCTTTGGTTGCGGCCCTGTCAGCGGAGGGTCCGCCCGGACATGGATTGGAGCCAAGGCCGGGGTCCTTCTTTTGACCTTTGCGCTTTGTCCCTGGAGCTTCACCGCCGCCGCGCCGCTCAACGTCCTCCACATCGTCGCCGACGATTTGAACAACAACTTGGGTTGTTACGGCCATCCTGTCGTGAAATCGCCGAACATTGACCGGCTGGCGGCGCGCGGCATCCGGTTTGACCACGCTTACTGCAATTACCCGGTCTGCAACGCTTCCCGCACGTCGTTCCTGAGCGGCAAACGGCCCGACACCACGGGCATCGTGGACAACGTGACGCCGCCCCGCACGTTCTTGAAGGACGCGGTAATGTTGCCCGAGCATTTCCGCCACAACGGTTACACGACGATCAAGGTCGGAAAAATTTTCCACACCGGCGACGAGTTCGAAGACCCGCGCTCGTGGGACGTGGACATCCGCGAAAAGGGCACCGCCAAGAAACCGCCGTCGGAGCAGATTCTGCGCACCCAAGGCAAGAGTGGTGTCGTGCTGAAGGCGAACGACGAAGACACCTGGGACGGTTCTGTGGCGCGCAAAGCCGTTGAGTTGATGGAGCAGGCCGCGCGCGACGGCAAACCCTTCTTCGTTGCGGCCGGGTTCCGCCGCCCGCACTCGCCGTACATCGCGCCGGAGAAATATTTCGCGCTTTACGACCCGGACAAACTCACGCCGCGCTCCGGCCCGCCGGAACATTTGAAGAACATTCCCGACCTCGCGCTGACCTACCGGCTCGGCGACGCGAAGTTTCCGGAGAAGCAGCCCGGCGACACGATGGCCGCCTACTACGCGAGCATCAGTTTCATGGACGCGCAGGTCGGCGTGTTGCTCGCCGCGCTCGACCGCCTCAAGTTGTGGGACAAGACCATCGTCGTTTTCCATAGCGACCACGGCTATCACCTCGGCGAACATGGCGGTCTGTGGCACAAGATGTGTCTGTTTGAGGAAACCACGCGCGTACCGCTGATCGTCGCCGCGCCGGGCAAAAAGTCAGCTCTCGCTTCGCCGCGTCTCGTCGAACTGGTGGACCTCTACCCCACTCTCACGGAATTGTGCGGACTCAAGCCGACGGACGGCCTTGAAGGCGTGAGTCTCGCCCCGTTGCTGGGGAACCCGCAGCACGAATGGAAGAACGCCGTGTTCACGGTCGTCAGCCGCGGCAGGAGCACCAAGGCAACGAGGCAACTGGATGCAACGAAGATGGGCCGCACCGTCTTCGACGGCCGCTGGCGCTACACCGAGTGGCACGACGGCAGCGCGGAATTGTACGACCACGATGCCGATCCTTACGAGTACGCCAACCTCGTCAAGGACCCGCAGCACTCCGGCCGGCTCGCCGGGATGAAAAAGCTTTTGACCAGTGGCTGGAAAGGGGCGTTGCCGAAATGAAACGGACTTCGGTCACCCTCGCCCTCGCGCTGGCCGCGCTCGCATTCGGGCAGGCCGCCGATGCGCCGAAGAAGAATCCGAACAAGGCCGCAGCGAAAAAGGCGGCGCTGCCTGAAGGTGTGAAAGTTCTCCGCGACCTTGAATACGCCCGGCCCGACGGCAAGCCGCAGTTGCTCGATTTGTATTTGCCGGAGAAAGCGGGTCCGTCGTTGCCCGTGATTGTCTGGGTGCATGGCGGCGGCTGGAATGCGGGCAGCAAAGACCGTTGTCCCGGCCTCTGGCTCGTGCCGGCAGGTTACGCCGTGGCGAGCATCAACTATCGCCTCAGCACCGAAGCGCAATGGCCGGCGCAGATCAACGACTGCCACGCCGCCGTGCGCTGGCTGCGCGCGAACGCCGCGAACTACAACTTCGATTCCGCGCGCGTCGCCGCCTGGGGCGGCTCCGCGGGCGGTCATCTCGTCGCGTTGATGGGGACGCTCGACGCGCCGTCCGCGGAGCGCGTGCAGGCTGTGGTGGACTGGTATGGCCCCAGCGACCTGCTCACGATGCCGCCCAACGTGCTCTCCGAAAAGCGCACGCGCGGCGACCTGGCGAAGGCCAACGGCGCGCAACTGCTCGGCGGCATCGTCATGGACCGGCCTGACCAGGCGAAGTCGGCCAGCGCGATTTACCACGCGAGCAAGGATGACCCGCCGTTTCTCCTCATGCATGGCGACGCCGACCCGCAGGTGCCGCTGGAGCAGAGTCAGCGGCTTTACGAAGCGTTGAAAAACAACGGCGTGCCCGCCACCCTGCATATCCTCAAAGGCGCGGGTCACGGCGGCCCGCAATTCAGCACGCCCGAAGCGCAGCAGATGATTCGAGAGTTTTTCGGCAAGCACCTGAAGACCCGATGAAGACGAAGCTCCAAATCCCAAACTCCAAACTTCAAAGAAGCTTCAAGCTCCAAGCCTCAAACTTCCGGCGCGCGCACCTTGGAATTTGGAGTTTGGTGTTTCTCTGGAGCTTGGTGCTTGGAGTTTGGAGCTTCACCGCCGCTGCTGCCGAGTCCGCGCCGAAGAAAATCGTCCTCATCGCCGGCAGGAAAAGCCACGCGCCCGACACCCATGAATACGAGAAGGGCGCGCGGTTGTTCCAGCATTGCCTCGACACCTCGCCGGACGTCAAAGGCGTCACGAGCATCGTCATCACCAACGGGTGGCCCGAAGACCCCGGAATTTTGGAGGATGCGGCCACGATCCTTTTGTTCAGCGACGGCTCGGACCACGACGAGAAGGACCACCCGCTGCTGGTCGGCGACCGGTTGAAACTTTTCGAGCGGCTGATGAAGCGCGGCTGCGGTTACGTGGCCGTTCATTACACGACCTTCACGCCGTTGAAATACGAGGCGCAGTTCCTTGACTGGCTCGGCGGTTATTACGATTATGAGACCGGCCCCCCGCCGAAGCATTGGTGGTCGCAGCACGTCGTCAAGGATTACCAGATGAAACCCGCCACGCCCGGCCATCCCATCGCGCGCGGACTGCAAGCCTTCCCGTTGCACGAGGAGTATTACTTCCAGATGCGCTTCCGCCAGCCCGACCCGCGCCGCCGGAACATCCTGAGCTTCGGCGACGACGACGCAAGCGCCGTGGCATGGGCCGTGGAGCGCGCCGACGGCGGACGTGGCTTCGGCTACACCGGCGGGCATTTCCACAGGAATTGGGAAAACGAAAACGTCCGCCGCATGCTGCTCAACGCGCTGCTCTGGACGGCGAAAATCGAAGTGCCGACCGGCGGCGTGCGGTCCACGCTCCCGCCGGACTGGCCGCAACAATTCACGCCGGCGCCGAAAAAGGCGGCGGCGCAGGCCGCTCCCGCATCGTTGCCTTGGGAGCCAGTGGATCATTACGAACCACGCCAGCTTGAAGGCTGGCGCGTCCTGGTAAATAAAAGTCTGCTCGCGTCGGACCAGACGCCGCTTTGCGACGCGACGCTGAAGTTGCTGGACGACCACCTCTACCGCATCACGCGCGCGGTGCCGGCCGGGCCGTTGGCGAAGCTCCGGCAAATTCCGATCTGGGTCGAACTCGCTCATCCGCGCCACGCCTGCATGTGTTACCACGAATCGCCCGAATGGCTGCGCGCGCATGACATGAATCCCGACAAGGCCGGTGCGGTCGAACTGGCCAACGCCACCACGTTCCTGAAGTGGACGCGCGAACAGCCGTGGATGGTGTTGCACGAACTGGCGCACGGCTATCATCACCGGTTCCTCACTGACGCGAATCCCGGCATCAAGGACTGCTACGAACATGCCGTCGCCAGCAAGACTTACGAAGCAGTCCTGCGCATCAACGGACGGACGGAGCGCCATTACGCGCTGAACAACGCAAAGGAATACTTTGCCGAAGCGACCGAAGCGTTTTTCGGCACCAATGATTTTTATCCCTTCGTCCGCGGCGAGTTGAAGGAACATGATCCGGCCATGTTCGCGCTGCTCGAAGAAATCTGGGGAACCGGGTCGAAAGAAGGAAAGCCATGAATGACCCGGTTCCAAGCACCAACGGCCGTGAAAGTTCCCGGCGCGAAACGCCAAACTGCACACTTGCAGCGCGCCGCTCTTTCCTCGCGCGAATGGGAATTTGGGCCGTGGTTGTTCCGTGGTGCTTGGGAGTGGGTCATGGGTCATTCTGCGCTGCCGCGGCCCTTCCCGCTTTCCCCGGCGCGGAGGGTGCGGGCGCGGCCGCGACCGGCGGCCGCGGCGGCGCGGTGTATCACGTCACCCATCTCCGCGCGTCCGGTCCGGGCAGCTTGCCGGATGCGGTCAGCCAACCGCGGCGCACAGTCGTTTTCGATGTTTCCGGAACGATTGATTTGAACCCGGGCAAACCAGGCAAAGCCGGGAAAATCATTGTCTCGCAACCGAACATCACCATCGCCGGTCAGACCGCGCCGGGGGACGGAATTTGCCTGAAAAACGGCGACCTCGAGATCGCCTCCCACGACATCATCGTTCGCTACCTGCGCATCCGGCCGGGGGACGAAATGAAAGCCGAAACCGACGCCCTCTCCGTCGGAAAGAATTCGCACAACGTCATCATTGATCATTGTTCGGGGAGCTGGAGCACGGATGAGGTGCTCTCGGTTTCCGGGACGAACATCAACCACATCACCGTGCAATGGTGCCTGATCGCGGAGAGCCTCAACCATTCCGTCCACCACAAAGGCGAGCACAGCTACGGCTCGCTCATCCGCGCCGACGGTGACGTGACCTACCATCACAACATTTACGCGCATCACAAGAGCCGGAACCCGCGCCCCGGTTCGTACGGCACGGGGCGCGGGCTGCTGCTGGATTTTCGCAACAACCTGATTTACGACTGGGGCGAGCGCGCCGGCTACACTTCCGAAGACCCCGCGACGATCAATTACGTTGGCAATTACCTGAAGCCCGGCCCCTCGACGCACCGGAAGAACGAGGCGTTCAACATCGGCGGCGCGGCCACGAAAATTTTCGCCGAAGCAAATTTCTACGAAGGCAACGCGGCGTTGAACGCCGACAACTGGAAGATGATCGGTAATGTGCTGCCCGGCACGAGGGCGGAGCGACCCTTTGCCACCGCGGCGGTGAGAACCGACACCGCCCCGGAAGCCTTCACCAAACTGCTCGCGCACGCCGGCGCGACGTTGCCGAAGCGCGACGCCGTGGATGCGCGCGTGATTTCTGAAATCCGCGAAGGCCGTGGCCACATCATTAATTCGCCCGCCGAAGTCGGCGGCTGGCCGGAATTGAAATCAACTCCCGCGCCGCGCGACAGCGACAGCGACGGCATCCCTGACGAATGGGAGAAGGCGCACGGATTGAATCCAAATGACCCGGCCGATGGGTCACGCGCCGGAGCCGACGGCTACACGAACCTGGAAAAATATGTTAACAGCCTCGTGAACGATTAAAGCAAACAACTTTCTCCAACGAAGTGATGAAGCTCAAAGCTCAAGACTCAAAACTCAAAAGAAGCTCCAGGACCAAAGTCCCATTTGTGATTTGGAGCTTGGTCTTTCTTTTGACCTTGGAGCTTTGTCCTTGGAGCTTCGCGGCAACTCCCGCCTTCCCCGGCGCGGAAGGCGCGGGCGCGTCCACCACCGGTGGACGCGGCGGGACAATCGTTCACGTGACCAATTTGAACGCCGCCGGTCCCGGCAGTCTCGCGGACGCCGTGAGCCAATCCAACCGCATCGTCGTGTTCGACGTGTCGGGCATCATTGACCTCACGGGTGGCGGAAAAAAGGAAGTGAAGGAAGGCAAAATCAAGGGCGGCAAAATCATCCTTGACCAACCGAACATCACCCTCGCCGGCCAGACCGCGCCGGGCGAGGGCATCTGCCTCAAGGGCGGCACGTTGCAAATCAGCGCCGGCAACGTCATCGTCCGGCACCTCCGCTCGCGCCGCGGCTGGAACCGCGAGGGCGACACGGGCGACGCCATCGAGGTGAAACCCGTGAGCATCGGCGAAAAGACCAACGCCGCCGGCCAGACTGCGGAGGCGTTCACCGCGCGAAAGATCAAGAAGGAAGGGCGCGACAAATTCGTCCACGAGTTCGCGGGCCTGTCGAACATCGTCATTGACCATTGTTCGACCTCGTGGGCGACGGACGAAAATCTGACCGTCACCCATGCGGATCGCACGACGGTCTCGTGGAGCATCGCGGCGGAGGGCTGTGATTACCACAACCCGAAGCAGACGCCGCCCAACCACTCCGAGGGTTCGCTGTGGGGGAGCGGCGCGCCGGACGGCCGCTCGACGATGCACCACATGCTCTACGCCCACAACCGCCTCCGCAACCCGCGCACGACCGGCGGCGACGACGCGCCCCCGGTGCTCACGTTGTTCAACAGCGTCGTTTATAACTGGTCGGAATATGCGACGCACACCGGCAGCGAGCGCGTGCTGCTCAACTGGCTCAACAATTACTACAAACCCGGCCCCGACACCCCGGCGGACCTCCGCACCCGCGCCTTCGAGTTTCACGGCGATCCCGGCGCGCGGATTTTTGCGCGGGGCAATTTCATCCACGGCTCGCCCGCGGCGACGGCGGACAACAAGCTCGCCGTTTCGCACAATCAGAAGTTCAATAAAATGACCGCAGCAGAAAAGGAAGCCATGAAAGCGGACGCACCCTTCGGCGAGTTGCCGCCACACGCGCAAAGCGCCGAGGCAGCCTTTGCGGCAGTTCTCGCGGATGCCGGCGCGACGCTGCCCGCGCGCGACGCGGTGGACTGGCGCATCGTGAACTCCGTCCGCAACGGCACGGGCAAGATCATCGGCAAGGAAACCGACCTGCCCCCCGACCAGCGCTGGCCTGACTACCGCCCGCTCCCCGCCCCGAAAGATGCCGATGGCGACGGCCTGCCGGACTTTTGGGAAAAGCAATTCGGACTCGACCCAAACGACGCCAGCGACAGCGCGAAAATTTCCGCCAGCGGTTACGCGAACATCGAGCACTATTTCAACAACACCGACCCGACCGGCGGCAACGCACCCATCGTTTTCGTGGCCGCCACGGTCTCACGCACCATCGCGGGACAGCGCGGCGAGTGGCGTGCCACGCGCACGGGTGGCACGTCGAAGCCGCTCACCGTGAACTACACCGTCAGCGGCGACGCGGCGGGCGGTCAAGATTTTGAAAAGCTGGCCGGCGCGGTGACGATTCCGGCGGGCAAAACTTCGGCGTCCATTTCGCTGCACCCGCTCACGACTGCCCGCGACAACAAAACGGTGGTGATTTCCCTTGCGACGGGCAATTCCGCCTATCACGTTGGTTGTCCTCCGGCGTCGCTGGTGGTCATCCGCCAATGATTCGAAACATGAAAACGAAGCTCAAAGTCAAAAACTCAACCCCGATCAGATCGGGGTCAAAGCTCTGGAAAAACTTCAAGCTCCAAATTCCAAAAGCAGACCAAACGACATTGGAGGGTGCCATCGCAGGATTTGTTCGAGCGTTCATTGGCGCCTGGGCCTTGGTTCTATTGTTGAGCTTTGCATTTTGTCCGGGAAGCTTCGCGGCGCCGGCCGCGCTGCCGAACATCGTCGTGCTCATCGCCGACGACGAAGGCTGGCGCGACATCGGCTATCGCCATCCGGATTTTCGCACGCCGAATCTCGACCGGCTCGCGGCCACGGGCGTGAAGCTCGAACACCACTACGTTTTCCCCACCTGCTCGCCGACGCGCTGCGCCCTCCTGTGCGGGCGCAACCCGGCGCGGTTCGGCATCCTCGGCCCCATCGGCGGCGACAGCACGCTCACCATGCCGCGCGACATCCCGAACCTCGCGACGATGCTCAAGTCGCGCGGTTACTTCACCGCCCTCAGCGGCAAGTGGCACTTGAGCCTGCAAATCGAAAACGGCCCCAAGCAATACGGCTTCGACTCGACCTACGGCTATTTGCACGGCCAGATTGACCCGTGGTCGCACGAATACAAATTCGGCAACCACACCTGGCACCGCAACGACGTCTTCACCGACGACACCGGCCACGCGACCGACCTCATCGCGGCGGAGGCGGTGCGCGTCATCGGGCAGAAGCGCGCGGAGCCGCTGTTTCTCTACGTGGCGTTCAGCGTGCCGCACACGCCCTTGAGCGAGCCGGACAACTGGACTTCTCCTTACCGGAAGGCGTTCAAGGAGGAGACGCGCCGGCTCGTTGCCGCGAGCATTTCACACCTGGACGACGCCATCGGCAGGATCGTCGCGGCGCTCGACCGCACGGGCCTGCGCGAGAATACGCTGCTGATTTTCACCAGCGACAATGGCGGGCCGAAGAATGCCGCCGGCGGCGAATACGGCGGCAAATACAAAAAACAAACGGGCCTGCTGTCGGACAACGGCCCGTTGCGCGGCTGGAAAAGCGAAACCTACGAAGGCGGCGTGCTCGTGCCCGCGTTCATCAACTGGCCGGCGAAGTTCAAACCGCGCACCGAAAACGCCGTGATAAGCGCGCTCGACTGGTTGCCGACGCTGGCCGCGCTGACGGGCTTCGCGGTGAAGCCGGAGATGAAGCTCGACGGCCAGAACATCTGGCCCGTGCTCACCGGCGAATCGGCGGGCGGCCCGCGCACCCTCTATTGGAAGACCTCGAAGCAGTCGGCCGTGCGCGTCGGCGATTGGAAACTGGTGCAGACGAAAGGCGGCGACCCGCAACTGTTCAACCTGCGCGACGACCCGTATGAAAAGACCGACCTCGCGGCGAAGGAGCCGGAAAAAGTGAAGGAATTGAGGAAGGCCTTGAAAGAGCAGGAACGATCCGACACGCCAGTTAAGAAGGAAGAGAAATGACTGAACGTGGTTTCATGAGCCAAACATTGATGGGGCGCGACTCCAGGGCATGTTGCCCAAATCGCCGCAAGTTGTTTTGTTCGGAGGGACGAGCTACGCGAGTCCCCGGTTTCCCCGGAAAAGTGGAAGAAATTTGGGACTCGCGTAGCTCGTCCCTCCGAAAAGTAGATTTGGGCAACACGCCCTCCAAACAAGTCCAGCAGGGACGAGCGAAAATAGCCCGGCGCTTTGGCGGTGAGCCGCGTTGCCGGAGTGAGGCGAGTCCCGCGCGCGCCGCCTGCCTCACACTCATTTTCTTCGTTGTTTTTTGTTGCGTCCCCTTCGCCGTCTCCCCGGCCACGGCAGCCAGCCCCGTTTTCGACGTCCGGGAATTCCATGCCGCCGGCGACGGCCGCACGAAGGACACCGCGGCGATCACGTCGGCCATCGCAGCGGCGGCCAAGGCCGGCGGGGGCATGGTGCATTTCCCGCCGGGCAAATACCTCACCGGCGCCATTCACTTCAAGAGCCGGGTCGCGCTCGACCTCGACGCCGGCGCGACGATCCTGTTCAGCACGGACCCGGCGGATTATCCTCTGGTACGCACGCGCTGGGAGAGCACGGATTGCTACAACTTTTCGCCGTTGATCTATGGCTACGGTCTCGAACACATCGCCATCACCGGCCAGGGAACGCTCGACGGCCAGGGCAAGGCGTGGCACGGCTGGCAAGGGGCGCATTCCGAGAAAACCATCGAGCGCCTGCGCGAAATGGGCGAGCAGAACACGCCGCTGGAGCAGCGCAAGTTTGGCACCGTCGCCGACGGCCTGCGCCCGCAGATGATCCAGTTCTTCGCCTGCCGCGACGTGCGCATCGAAGGCGTCACCGTGACCGGCGCGCCGTTCTGGACGATTCATCCCGCCTACTGCACCAACGTCGTCATCCGCGGCGTGACGATTGACACCACCGGGCCGAACACCGACGGCATTGACCCGGAGTCCTCGCGCGACGTGCTCATCGAGAACTGCAAGCTGTCCACGGGCGACGATTGCATCGCGATCAAGTCGGGCCGCGATGCCGACGGACGGCGCGTGGGCATTCCGTGCGAAAACATCACCGTGCAGAACTGTCAGATGGGCCACGGGCACGGCGGCGTGGCCGTCGGCAGTGAAATGTCCGGCGGCGTGCGCCACGTGCGCGTGAGCCATTGCACGATGAACGGCACCGACAACGCCATCCGCATCAAAACCATGCGCGGCCGCGGCGGCGTGGTGGAGGATGTGGTGATCACGGATTTGAAACTGACCGACATAAAGAAGAACGCCTTTGAAATCACCATGTTTTACAAGCAGACCCCGGACGAACCGTTGTCGGAACGCACGCCCGCCCTGCGAGACATCCACCTCAGCGACGTGACGTGCGACGGCGCCGGCAGCGCGTTCACCCTTCGCGGATTGACCGAGCGGCCGGTTGAAAACGTGACGGTGAAAAACCTGAAAATCTCCGCGACGAAAGGCGGGGTCTGCCACACGGCAAAGAATGTCCGGTTCGAAAACGCCGCCATCACGGTCAAGAGCGGCGAGCCGATGAAGTTCGAGAACTGCACGGACTGTTTTTTGGATGGCAAGCCGCAATGAATCCGACAACGACTGCGACGACTTATCGCATGAATGCCAACCGTTGCATGAAAGTGTTGTCCAAAGGTGGGGCGAGACTCTGTCGAGCCAATAAAGTCCTGGACAGACACGGCTCGACGGAGTCTCGCCCCACCGATCCCCGCGCCGGCAGCCAAGGCTGGCCGTGCTCCACCAGGCCCGGCGCACGATTGGTCCTTGTGGCTTTGGTTATTCTTTTGAGCTTTGAGCTTTGTCCTTGGAGCTTTACCGCGCCAGCCGCGCCCCGACCCAACATCATTCTCATCATGGCCGACGACATGGGCTTCTCGGACATCGGCTGTTACGGCGGCGAGATTCGCACGCCGAACATTGACCGGCTCGCCGCGGAGGGCCTTCGTTTCACGCAATTTTATAACAACGCCAAGTGCACCACTACGCGCGCGTGTCTGCTCTCCGGCATGTATCCGCGCAACAGCGGCAACTCGATCCCGCGCGACATCCCGACGATCGCCGAAGCGATGCGCGCCGCCGGCTATCAGACCGGCATGAGCGGCAAGTGGCACCTCGGCAACCAAGCGCCGCAACGCCCGATTGACCGCGGGTTCGACGAGTATTACGGGCTGATGGACGGCGCGGTGAATTATTTCAACCCCGCGCAGCCCGACCCGGGGTTCAAAGGCGGCAAGGCGCGCACGTTCGGCCACAACGACGAACTCATTCATTCGTTCCCGACAAATTTCTACACGACCGACTTTTTCACCTCGCATACCATCGAGACGATTCAGCGGTTCGCGAAAGCCGGGAAGCCGTTCTTCATCCATCTCGCCTTCAACTCGCCGCACTACCCGTTGCATGCATGGCCGGAGGACATCGCGAAGTATCGCGGCAAATACAAAATGGGCTGGGAGGAATTGCGCCGCCAGCGCCACGCGCGCCAGCTCGCCATGGGCCTGCTCGACCCGAAATGGAAACTCTCACCCACCGACTCGAAGGCCTACGACTGGGCGGGCGCAAACCAGGATTGGGAAGACCTGCGCATGGCCACCTACGCCGCGATGGTGGACCGCATGGACCAGAACATCGGCAAGGTGTTGAAGACGCTTGACGACCTCGGCATCGCGAACAACACGCTCGTCCTGTTCCTCTCTGACAACGGCGGTTGCACCGAGGAACCCGGCGGGCGCGACGACACAAAGCAGCCCGGCATCGTGAGCACCTACACCGCCGTCGGGCCGGCGTGGGGCTGGGCGCAGAACACGCCTTTCCGCCGCTACAAGAGCTGGGTCAACGAGGGCGGTATCAGCACGCCGTTCATCGTCCGCTGGCCCGGCCACGTGAAAGCCGGCTCGATGACCGGCCAGCCCGGCCACATCATTGACGTGCTCCCGACGTGCCTCGAACTCGCGGGGGCGAAGTTTGGAGTCCCGTCCCGCACCGCGCGGGACGGTCCGGGGGCGCCGGCTAAAGCCGGAACTCCGAACCTCGAAGGCCGCAGCCTCGCGCCGATTCTGCGCGGTGAAACGCGCCCGCCGCCGGAGGAACTCTGTTGGGAATGGTCCGGCAACTGCGCCATCCGCCACGGCAAATGGAAGCTCATCTGGGACACGCTCATCAAGCCGACCCGGTGGGAACTTTATGACCTCGAAGCCGACCGCACCGAACTCCACAATCTCGCCGACGCGAAGCCTGCACTGGTGAAGGAACTCAGCGACGCCTACGCGCGCCGGGCGAACGCAACCGGCCGCAAACTGCCGGGGGCGAAGGGCAAGAAAAGCGCGGAGGAATAAAACTGTCTTCGGAGGGACGAGCTACGCGAGTCCCCATCTAATTTGTGGCTGCCGACGTAAGTCGGCGGCATTTATCAAATTCGACCCCGCTCTTACGAGTGCAGCCACGAACTGATTATGGGACTCGCGTCGCTCGCCCCTCCGAAACGACTCACTTCTTCTCCGCCTTCGCCGGGCCTTTCTTTTTCGGCGGCTGGCCGGCCCCGGGGCTTTCGAAGAGCGGCTTGATATTCTCCTTGTTCCACGCGGCGTAGGCGGATTTCAACTGCGCCAGCACCTCGCCGTTACCAGCGGCGATGTCGTTGGCTTCGCCGATGTCCTTGTCGAGGTCGAAGAGTTGTTCCTTGCCGTTGTCCATGCTGACCAGCTTCCACTTGCCTTCACGTACGGCCCA
>CAZIFU010000173.1:0-3937 GCA_964539075.1 uncultured Verrucomicrobiota bacterium
GTTCGGCGGCGAGGGACTTGGAGTGTCCACATCATGAACACGCCTGTCAAATGGGTTGCAGAGCTGGCGCACGTGCGCGAAGTCTCACTCCTCGGCTCGGCAGACCTGGCCTTGTGGAGAGACCGATTACGGAAGGAAGATCTCGTCCCCGCCGAGAAGAATGGCAAAGCGCAGCTCCTGGTCGTTGCCCCTGACATGAAATTCATGGGCGTTCGGTTTCGGGAGGTGAGCTTCTCCGTCCTAGTGCGTCCACCTGAGGAGGGGGCCGGGCGAGATGCAGCATTCCTGGTTCATGCGTCCGACATTTCCCAGATGGCTTGAGCTTGAAGACGAACCAAGCTCCGGACGCCGCCCATCTTAACACGCTGCGTCCCCCCGCGGCAATCGAAAGCGGATTTGTTGAGGTTTTCCATGGCCCGTCCGGTTCGAGCAGCTCCGTGAGTTGGGAACGGGGGCCGCCGGAGCGTTTTCCGGCGTCAAACGCGGGGTCTGCGCAGACCTTCTCCGTGACCGGCCGTGTTGTTCGCTCTTTGATCTGCTCCACAGTCACGTCAGGTGACCAGCGGCGGTGGGTTTGCCAGCCGCGCGATGCGGGCGAGAATCGCGGCGAACAAGTCCCGCGTCACGGCCACTTCCGCCAGTTGGAACGTCACGTATTTCGCGTGCCGCGTCACCTTGGCCCCGATCTTGATCAGCTTCTCCCGCAGCGTCGTCAGCGACCAGTTCCGCACCAGTTTCGGCAAAGCCAGCCGCCGCAGGAAGTTGCCCAGGTTGTACGCCAACGCGAACAATTGCAATCGCGTCTGGTTGTCCTTGAACGTGCGGCAGGAGAGCTTCGTCCACTTGATCGCGTTCTTCCCCTCCTTGATCCACTGCTCGGCCGTGCCGCGACCGTTGTAAAACTTGACCACGTTCCTGGACCGTTGGTTCAAGTTGGTCACGATGAAGCCGACGCGCGGGAACAACTCGCCCGCGTGCCACTCGACCTTGGCCACCACGCGGCGTGCTTGTTGCCACGACTTCGCCTGGTACTGGAAGCTGTGATAAAAAACCTTGGGTCGGTGCGAAGGTCGCCCCACGGGACGGGTGAGCAGATGCTCGATTTCCCGTTCCAACACGGCGTTGGCTTTCAGACGGATCGCGTACGAAAACTTCTCCGCTTCCAGGAAGCCGTACAACGCCGGGTCGGCAAACGCGGCGTCGCCGCGAAAGAACTTGGGGATGCTCAAGTGGCGATACCGCTCGATCACCGGCAGGAGCACCCGCCGCCAGAACTTGGCGCTGGCGTGATTGCCGCGCCGCAGCATGACGCTTTCCAAATCGCCGAACTGATTGAAGAGGAACAGCGGATGGTAACACAGGCACTCGAAGTACCCGTTGTAAGCCGTGCCCTGTTGCCGACCGTAGGTCTCGCTGACCGAGCTGTCCATGTCGAGAATCAGTTGTTTGAGCGCCTGCCGCTGGTGGACCGTGTCGATCCAGCGGCCGGAGAGTTTCATCAACGCCGTGAGGTTGCTCTTGCTGCTGAGCGTCGCCGTCTCGAATCGGCCGACTTCGCTGGCCGAGGCCGCTTGCTTCTCCGGCTGCGCTGCCCGCCCACCCACGACGTGACGCATGGCAGGATCGATGGAGAGCCGCTCGGCATCGTTGACATCTTCATAACCGGCCAGTCGGGTGTAGATCGACTGCCGCAGCAGTGGCAACAGGGCGTGCTGCTTGTTCCGCCCGAGGCGCGAATCTTGCAGGCTGTCTGCGCCCAGCACGGTCAAGCCGAGCTTGTTGTCGAGTTCGCGGTAGGCCAGCAGCCCGGCGTCCGTGGTGACCTGGCTCCCCAAGAATTTCAGCTTCAAAGTGCGGTCGAAACCAACCCGCAAATCGCTCTTTTGGCAGTCACCCATTGGGTTCTCCGGTCAGCATGACATGAATTGGCAGAATCGCCCTGTGTTTCAGGGATCAGGCGCAAATCGCATGCCATACGACGGGTGAGCGTCTTTGTTGTGGTTGAGTTTAGTTGGGGTGGGCAAGCCAGAAGGTTTCCCATTGGTCGGGTTCGCTGAGGTAGAGCGCCCGCAGGTGGCAGAGGGCGTCGGCGCCGTCGTCGCCCCAGCGCATGCCGCTGCCTTTCAGACGCTGGCCGACGACCGTCTTACAGGCCGCCTCGATTGGTCCCGAGCCGATCTGCCAGCCGCGAGCCACGTAGGCGGGATAGTCGGTTCGCTGGACATTGTGTCGCAGGTACTGCGTTTCTTGTCGATGCACTTCGCGGATCGCCGCCGAGCGATCGTCGAGCGGCAGTTGTTCGAGCGTCGCCAACAGGGCCGCCCCGCCCTGGTGCTTGAGCTCGTGACACCATGTGTGCGTTTGCTCCTCAAAGGCTGCTTCATCCGTCGGATGGAGCGAGCGCGCGAGATTGGCCACATGCTCACTGGCGTGATAGAAGTCGAGGATGCACTGCGCCCGCGGGAAGTTCTTGCGGAAGAAGTCTTCCAGTCCGCTGCCGCCGTCGGAGAGCGCAATCTGCTGTTCGGCCTCGTCCCAACCGACCTCGGCGGCTTGGCGACGCAGTTCGAGTCCCAGCTCGTCCAGCCCATAAAAACCGGCCAAATACCGCACCTGATGGGGCGCGAGACGCCGCGCGTCGTGTTCGCTCCGCGCGTTGTAGACCATTCCCACATAGGCCATGCGGCCCTCGGCTTTCGCGCCGTCGGGGCCTTGGCGACGCACCCCCGTAGCGTCGAGACTCACGTACGCACAGGTGCAGTCCGCGGCGTCCCGTTGCCACGCCCACCGGCGCCTGGCGCCGAAGCTGATCTTCTCGCGCAGTAACTCGCCCAATCGTGCGCCGGCGTCTTCCGTCGTCCGCTCGACCGTCGATTCGCTCAACCGCAGGCCCGCCATTTTCACCAGCGTCCGTTCCGCGGCTTGGCCAAACGGTTCCAACGTCCCGGCCAAGGTCACAACCTCGGCCGCCGCCGGCGTCAGGTCGCGACGGCCCACGGCCAGCTTTAAGTCCCACGGCACTTGGCTCGCATGACAGTGGGGACAGTGGTAGTAGGCGCGTTTCAAATTCACCTCGCCCACGAGACTGACGAATCGCTTGTCGCGCCAGTTGACGAACCGCGCCGAGCGACTGCATGCGCAAGCACAGCTACTACCGCAGTACCCCTTTTTTACTCCGCTCGTTGGCGGTGATCTCCAGGGCCTTGGCCCCGATCCCATGCACCAAGTCGCGGACCTCGTATTCGGTCTGGCCGAAGATTTCGTGATCCTCTTTCGAGACCATCAGCCGGGCCAATTGCCGAATATCCGACCGGGCCGCCTCCAAAAGTACCTGCTCCATCCGCTCGGCAGACGCTTCTTGTTCCGGCGTGAGTTCGATTGCTTGACGACGTTTGGCCATGACGCGCTCCCTCGTAAGGTGGAAAATAGGCAAACCTGTCCGACGCCCTTCCAATAGAGCAAATTTTCCACCTACTTTCGAGACGCTCACCCTTGAGTTACTGAACGGTTTGTAATTGCTTGTACGGTCTCGTTCATCCCAACTAACCTAAATCGCTGGATAAACGTAACGAGACCGCACTCAGAAGCCAGCTTTCCAATAAGTTCATCGGCAAAGGATGATGAGATTACAGAAACTCCTTGAAAGTCCAATACGACAATCGAGTTGGACTGACGCAAGATATTCATTATCTCGTTACGGATAGCGGCACCTGATTGCCGCGTTCCGGTTCCAGATGCCTTTTCTGAGAGCTTGTAGATGATATCGCTTTGTTCGTCCTGTAAATTCTCAAGCCGTACGTTCACTGGTTGATAACCTCCTAATGCGTCAGCAATCGAGATGCCTTTGTCGAAATCAATTTGAAAATCCACTGTCGTACAGTTCTGCGATGGACTGAGATATGGCACACTCGCCGAAGTCTTCAGGTCTGTACCGCGC
>CAZIFU010000174.1:0-2624 GCA_964539075.1 uncultured Verrucomicrobiota bacterium
GAAGCTTCTTAATGTTCCATCAGATTTACCAGCCGCAGTAGGTACAGATAGGGTACTTTCTTTGAGAGTAACCGTTTTACCCGATGCAGTTATTAAGTCAGAAGAAATTGAAAGAAAGTGGGAAGGTGATCCTAAACGCGCTCAGTATATGCAGAATTTTATGAAAGGCGCAAGATCCGTTGAACAAGCATCTACCGAGGGGGTAGATATACTAGACAAGGGATATAAAGCAGATTAATTAAGTCCAGATTGATTCTGGCAGGTGTTATTACAATAACAATGGGTTGATCCCAAGGAGAAACAAATGGCAGATTTACTTGATTCACTCGGCAAAAAGCCTACCGTCGAAGACGAAGGTACAGCAGCATCTAAAACTTCAGCACCAGCAGGAAAAGCCACTAAAAAGGCTGCACCAAAGCCGGTCGCTGATCTTGTCGATGCAGCTTCGAAAGATGATGTCGATGAGGGAACAGTTGATGCAATATCTACTACAACTGAAGCAGACGAGAATGATCCTTTTGCTACCTGGACGAAAGAACAGTTAGCTGAGGCTTTAAAAGAGACAAGACAGGAAGCTGCAAAGCGGAGAGTCGAAGTCAAAGATGTGTCGGAAAAACTTCAAGCCGATTATGAGGCGAAAATCAAACAGATTGAAGAGAAGTTTACACCGCTGGTTGAGAAGGCTGATAAGTTTGAAAAATTAAAGGCTGACGAAGCAGACAAAAAGAGAAGTCTAGAAGAGAAACTTGGTCACAGAGAGCAACTTATTAATCAACGTGACGAAGAGCTAAGAACCCTACGAGACGAACTCTCTAAGGGCAAGCAGGACGCTGAGAATCGTATTCAGCAACTCAGGTCTAATCTTGAAGCACATGAGTCTTATTACACGGATCAGTTAGATAAAGAAAAAGCCGAGATCCCAAAGAAATTTCAAGACTTAGTAGATACTATGATAAAAGGATCTAGTGATTCCAAACATGCTTTGGAGCTACTTAGAACCGCAAAAAGAGAAAATCTATTTGGCGAAAAGAAGGTGGTTGTAAACCACTCAGTACCCTCTGCAAAGACGGGTGCAAGAACAGACTCAGCATCAGCACAGCAGGATAAGCGCAATTCCTTAAAGTCTTCGGAGAAAATCCGCGAGGGACTTAAGTCCGCTATCCCCCAAATGATGGAAAAGAAAAGAACATTCGGCTTATAAATTAAATAGGAGAAACACTAAATGGCACAAGTAGTCACACTATCAGAAGCCGCGAAACTCTCTAATAACCTCTTAGTTGAGGGTATTATCGAGGATATCGTCACGGTTGATGAATGGTATAAGTATTTGCCCTTCGTAGTATTTGAAGGACTAGCTTACACATTCACGCGTGAAAAGACCCTCGCAAAGGCAGCATTCGCAGCTCCTGGAACAGCTCTAAACGCCTCGAAGTATCAGGGCGGAGCTTCTTTCCAGAACGTAAACGTGAACCTTGCAGCGATCATCGGGGATATTATCCTTGACGGTCAGATCGAAGATCAGCTCTCAGAGCATAACGATCAACTACAAGTTCAGATCTCTTCAAAAGCGAAGCAGATCGCACGTCAGTACATGAACGCAATCATCAATGCAAAGCGATCATCTGGCGCTCTTGTTCAGGCAAATAACGGTCCTATCGGAATTTCCGATAAGTTCGATGGAATGAAGTCTATTCTAGATGCCGAAGCAGGAAACGCAGATGACGTTAATCATCCATTTTTCAACGCTGGTGCATCAACCCAGTCTCTAGCTCTTCTTGAAGATGATCCTTCTTCTTCACGGAATGGCAGACCAGGTCGTGTATTCACGCTTGAAGATTTGGATAACGTAATCGACCGCGTTACCGTAGGTCGTCCAGACTTCGTGATGATGCACGCACGAGAAATTCGTACACTTCGAGTATTACTTCGTAATACTGGTGGTGGTACTGATGCGTACATGATTCAGCAACAGGGTCTTGGTAATCAAAAGCCTATGCTTTATTATCAGGATATTCCTGTCTTCAGAAATGACTTCATTTCGAAGGAAGATGGCGTTAATCTAATTGCAGCCGGAACAACTGGCGCAGTTGGCGCAACTACTATCGCAACAGATGCAGACTACTCACTCGGTCTTCCAGCAGCTCTTTCAGCTGGTATTGCCGCAGGTACAGCAGAAGTCCGTATTCGCGATAACGATGGTATTATGCGAAGATGGAAAGTAACCAGTGCTACCGTTGCGAACCCTTCGGTTCTCACCGTAACAGCGTCTGGAAGCTTCCTAGATGTAGAAAATAACATGGTTGAGTCAGTCTTGGCTCCTAACGACGGTTCGCTTTCACTTCCTGGTGAGAGTTTCGAACTCTATGAACGCAATGATGGTTCGTCCATCTATGCTGGTAAATGGGGTGAGTATGAAGGCGTTGTAGGATTCACTTCTGCCAACAATGCTGGACTCAAACTTGAGTACGTTGGACCACGAGAGAATGAAAACGCATATCAATATCGTTTGAAATGGTATTGCGGATTCGATCTCTATAACCGACTCTCTCTTGCTAGAGCGAAGAACGTTCTGCCTCTTGGAGCGTAAGAGATAATTAAATTGTGAAGGGGAGGGGCTTCGGCCC
>CAZIFU010000175.1:0-54947 GCA_964539075.1 uncultured Verrucomicrobiota bacterium
ACGCGCCGATGGCCGCCATGAATTTCACGTCGCCCAGCCCCATCGCCTCGCGCGGCACCACGATCTGGTCGGTGACCACTTCGAGCCGGACGACTTCCTCCGGATTGAAGGTTTCCTCGCCGATCCGCAGCTGGCGCGGGGTCAGCCGGAGGGGAACTTTTTCGAACACCCGCTCCGGCAGCGGGCCGGTCAGATCGCACAACACCAGTTGCGCCGTCTTCGCTTCCAGCACCACCGTGTCGGATTTCCGGTAGAACAAATCTTCGTAGGCAATTTCACGGTCCGGCAGTTGCATCGCCGCTTCGGTAAACACCACACGCGAGTCCGGCGGCAGCTCGAATTTCTGCCGGCCAAAAAGCAATTTACCCAGCCGCAAAATCGCATAGACCAGCCCGCCGCCGGCCACGATGCCCGCGAAACTTTCCAGCAACGCATGCGTGGCGGCGTTCATCCCGTGGAGCGCGGGCACCGCGAAGGAACAGAGAATGCCGGCGACGATGCCGCCCAGCGTGATTTCATCCGGGATGATGAAATGTTCGATGTCAATGAACGTGGCGGCGATCAATCCGGCCACCAGCAGGCAATACACCAAAGCCAGCACGATCGAAGACAACGGATTGGCCGGCTGGCCAAACGCCAGCCAGCAGCTCAGGAACGCCACGCCGGTCAGCAGTTCGACCAGAAAGTAGCGGAAGGAAATGGGTTCCTTGCAATTGGCGCACCTGCCCCGCAGGTAAAGCCACGTGACGAGCGGAATGTTCAGATACCACGGGATGGCGTAGTGGCACTTCGGGCAATGCGAGGGCGGCGCGATCACGCTCTCGCCGCGCGGCAGCCGGTAGATGCAGACGTTGAGAAAGCTGCCCCACATGCAGCCGAACGTGAAAAACACGAGCGACCAGAAGTGGAAGGGCACGGCGGCCCAGGTGTCACGCGAGCTCATGCGAGAGTGTGGGGATGAATTAACGGAATAAGTTCCTCGACGGTTTTTGTGGGCTCGAGGGGCCAAAAAAAACACCAAGCTCCAAGCCCCAAGCTCCAGAGAAGCTCCAAATCCCAAGCACCAAACACCGTTCGCTGAGAGCATGTCCGCTTGACTGGACCGGCCCAACTTCGCACCGGCTTTTGGGATTTGGAGCTTGGAATTTCTCTGGAACTTGGAGCTTGGAATTTGGAGCTTCCCTCGCGCGCTGAAATGGGAGGCGCCCCGGCACTCCGATGCTCCCACACTCGATCACTCCGCAGTTTGCGTTCACTCATACACTTCCTTTTCCAGCGCGCGGCGCATGACGGCCAGCGGCGCTTTTTTTCCCGTCCAGATTTCCAGCGCCGCGGCGCCCTGGTAAAGCAACATGCCGAGGCCGTTGGCGGTGCGGCAGCCGGCCTGCCTCGCCGCGCGCAGCAGGCGCGTTTCCGCCGGGCGATAGATCATGTCGTAAACCGCGCGCGCTTGTTTGAGCGAAAACTTTTTTGGGTCGAATGGCAGCGCGTCGTCCGGTTTCAGGCCGAGCGAGGTGGCGTTGAGGACGAGATGCATCGGGTCACCGGGATAGCCGACGGCCGTGCAGACCTGTGGGAAGCGGCGGCGGATTTCACGCCGGAGCGCCTCGGCTTTGCTCCGCGTGCGGTTGACGAGATAGAGCGATTTGACGCCGCTACCGGCAAGCTTCAACGCGGCCACGCGGCCCGCGCCACCTGCGCCGAGCAGGAGCACATGCGCGCCGCGCAATTTCACGCCGAGGTCTTCCCGCAACGCGCGCGCGATGGCGTCGGCGTCCGTGTTGAAGCCCCGGGCGCGGATTTTGTCCGGCACGTCGTCGGGGAATTTGCCCAACGGCAGCCAGCGTCCCTGGCGGTCGCGCGCCTCGAAACGGATGGTGTTCACCGCGCCCCATTGTTTCGCCGATGTGTCGAGCGCCTCGACCAGGTCCAGCGCCAGCAGTTTGTGCGGCAACGTGAGGTTCAGGCCGATGAACTTCATCGCGCGCGCACCGGCGATGGCCGCGCGCAGGTTGGCCGGACGCACTTCGAAGGCGAGGTAACGCCAGTTCAAGCCCAGCGCGGCGAGGCCGGCGTTTTGAAAGACGGGCGAGGCGGAGTGTTTGATGGGATGGCCGAAGACGGCGCAATAGCGCGTGGTGGCGGAGATGGGCGTGGCGTTTTTGCCGGGCACGCGCGGAGGATAGGAGCCAACGAGCAAAGTTCAAAGTTCAAAGTTGGTTTGTTCAAAGTTGGTTTGACGACGGCGTGGAATTCTGCCATAAGCGAACCACCTGAATGTAGGGCAGGCGTCCCGCCTGCCAGTGCGGGCGGCATCTTGCCGCCCGAAGCTCCCTCCGCTCAATCGGTGTCCATCGGCAAGAACACGGGGCAGAATGCCCCGCCAACCGGCAGGCGAGGACGCCTGCCCTACTTTTCCCTTCAAGATTGACGTGAGACCGTCCCTTCCTAAAATGGGCCGCGTTTCCAGAAACGTATTATATGAGCACCGACCACCAGCCCGCTTCGCTGAACATCACCTCCATGCTTCAGGAGGTGCGCGTTTTTCCGCCGCCCAAGGCCTTTTCCGCCAGCGCCCATCTCAAGTCGCTTGCCCACTACCGCAAACTGTACAATGAGTCGGTCAAAACGCCGGGGAAATTCTGGGGCCGCATGGCGAAACAAGAGCTGGTGTGGTCAAAGCCGTTCAAGAAGGTGCTCCAATGGAAGGAACCGTTCGCCAAATGGTTCGTCGGCGGCAAACTCAACGTCACCACCAACTGCCTGGACCGCTGGCTCGACACGCCGCACGCCAACAAGGCCGCGCTCATCTGGGAAGGCGAACCCGCCGCGCCCGGCAAAACAGGCGAGGAACGCACGCTCACCTACAAACAACTCCACCGCGAGGTCTGCCTCTTCGCCAATGTGCTCAAACGAAACGGCGTCAGGAAAGGCGACCGCGTCCTCATCTACCTGCCGATGGTGCCCGAGGCCGCCGTCGCCATGCTCGCCTGCACGCGTATCGGCGCCGTGCACTCGGTCGTCTTCGGCGGCTTCAGCGCCCAATCCGTCGCCGACCGTATCCACGATTCGCAGGCCAAGCTCGTCATCACTTCCGACGGCGGCTTCCGGCGCGGCTCGGTCGTGCAACTGAAGAAAAACGTGGACGACGCGCTGGCGATCCGGGACGCCGCGGGCAACCTGCTGGCGAAGTCCATCGAGAAGGTCATCGTCCTGCGCCGCGCCAACAACGAAGTCCACCTCCAGGAAGGCCGCGACGTCTGGTGGCACCAGGAACTCGATTACGTGGACGCGCATTGCCCCGCCGAACAGATGGACAGCGAAGCGCCGCTGTTCATTCTTTACACCAGCGGTTCCACGGGCAAACCCAAGGGCATCCTCCACACCACGGGCGGCTATTTGCTCTACGTGAAACTCACCTCGCGCTACGTCTTCGATCTGCGCGATGAAGATACTTTCTGGTGCACCGCCGACATCGGCTGGGTGACGGGCCACAGCTACGTCGTCTATGGCCCGCTGGCCAACGGAGCGACGAGCCTGATGTATGAAGGCGCGCCCAACTTCCCCGAACCGGACCGCTTCTGGCGCATCGTCGCCAAATACGGCGTGACGATTCTTTACACCGCGCCGACTGCCATCCGCGCGTTCATGAAGTGGGGCGTTGAGTGGCCGAAGAAACACGACTTGAGTTCGCTGCGCCTGCTCGGCACCGTAGGCGAGCCGATCAATCCCGAAGCGTGGATGTGGTATCGTGAAAACATCGGCGGCAAACGCTGCCCCATCGTGGACACCTGGTGGCAGACCGAGACCGGCGGCATCCTCATCACGCCATTGCCGGGCGCCACGCCCACCAAGCCCGGCTCCGCCACGCTGCCGTTTTTCGGCATCGTGCCCGAAGTCGTGGACAACCAAGGCAACCCGGTCCCGCGCAACACCGGCGGCAAGCTTGTCCTGCGCAAACCGTGGCCCGCCATGTTGCGCGGCATCTGGGGCGACTCACAGCGTTACAAGGAAACTTACTGGAGCGAAGTCAAGGGCAGCTATTTCACCGGCGACGGTTCGCGACAGGACAAGGACGGTTACTTCTGGATCGTCGGGCGCATTGACGACGTGCTCAACGTCGCCGGCCATCGCATCGGCACGGCCGAAGTCGAGAGCGCGCTGGTGAGCAACCCGAATGTCGCTGAAGCCGCCGTCGTGGGCCGGCCTGATGAGTTGAAAGGCCAGGCGCTGGTGGCGTTTGTCACGCTCAAGTCCGGCATCAAGGCACATCCGGAAATGCGCGAGGAATTGCGCCAGCATGTCGCCAAGGAAATCGGCCCCGTGGCGAAGCCCGACGACATCCGTTTCGCCGAGGCGCTGCCCAAGACGCGCTCGGGAAAAATCATGCGCCGGCTGCTCAAGCAAATCGCCGCCGGCACCGAGATCAAAGGCGACACCACGACGCTGGAAGATCTGGGTGTGCTCGCAAAATTGGCGAGCAACGAGGAATGAGGGGCCTTCGGAGGGCCGAGTCACACGAGGCCCTGCCCAAAGCCACCGCTCACTCCCGGTTCCATCTGGTCCGCCCGCTTTACTCGCCGGAGGTGGGGAGAGATTCCACGCGGCAAACAGGGACGCGACTTACGCCCGTGAACCGTCGGCAGGCGCGATAGCGTCTTAGGGTGCGGCGGTCTTCCGGCGCTTTCGTTCGGCGAGCCACTCTTCCCAAAGCGGCAGAGGACGGCCGCAGTCCAAGACCATGCGGCTTTTCGAACGGTTCATGGAGAAGGGAGAACAAATGGAGCTTTGAAAGCATCGGAGCGCGGCTGTGTCCGGAGGACCAACCGCACCGGCCTGATGCACCTGTGATTTCGACCAACTGCTGCGGCTGGCTCTTCGCGCACCGCCGCCTCCAGCAATCGTGTCGGGATGCGCCAACACAAGACGTCTGCCCGCGTTTTCTGGTTGGAACCGTCCGCAACCCGTGCTACAAGCGGCCCATGCTTTGTAAACTTTTCCGGCTCGCCTTCGCTGCACTTTTCGTCGTGGTGACCTCCGCCCGCGCCCAGGAATGGCCGCGCTTCCGCGGCCCGAACGGCTCCGGCGTTGGCAAAGCCGACCTCCCCGCGCAATGGAACGACGCGAACCGCCTTTGGAATCTCAAGCTGCCCGGCGTGGGGCACGGCTCACCCGCGGTGTGGGGCGAACGCGTCTTCGTGCTGTGCGGCGACCAGGCGACCGGCCGGCGCATCGCGCTGTGCGTGAACGCCGCGGACGGAAAAACGCTCTGGCAGCAGGATTTCGACAGCCTGGCTTACAAGCATCACAAGTTCAACAGCGTCGCCTCGAGCACGCCGGCGGTGGATGCTGAGCGCGTCTATTTCACCTGGGGCACGCCGCAGAAGCTGACGGTCAATGCGTTCGCGCACGACGGGAAAAAGGTTTGGGAAGCCGACCTCGGCCCGGTGAAACGCGAGCACGGGTTCGCCTGTTCGCCCATTCTGCATGAGGACCTCATCATTCTCTCGAACGACCAGGAGTCCGACGGCGCGTTGTTCGCGCTTGACCGCAAGACTGGCAAAGTGCGCTGGAAATTGCCGCGTGCGGAAAACCACTCGAATTACTCCACGCCCTGCATTTACACGCCGCCCGGCGGCACGCCGCAAGTGGTGGTCGTAAGCTGGCGGCTGGGGGTGACCGGCGTGGACGCAGCCACCGGCAAACAGCTTTGGCAAAAGCTGCTGTTCGCAGCCAAGGCGGAGCGCGCCGTCGGCTCGCCATCGGTTTCGGGCGAGTATCTGATCGTCAACTGCGCCTTTGTGGGCGGGCCGAAACACGTGATCGTCCTCAAGCCGGGCAAACAACCGGGCACGATGGACGAAGTCTGGCGTCTGGAGAAAACGGTGCCGCACATCCCCTCGCCCATCATCGTCGGCGACCGCGCGTTCCTGTGGAGCGACCAGGGCATCGTGACCTGCGCCAAGCTGCAAACCGGCGACGTGGTGTGGCAGGAGCGCGTGGAGGGCGAGTTCTTCGGATCGCCGGTGTGCACAGGCGACAAGCTTTTCTGCGTGGACAAGAAGGGGACGGTCGTCGCGATTGCGGCGGCGGACAAGTTTCAACTGCTCGGCAGCAATCCGCTGAACGATCTGTGCCAGGCGACACCGGCCCTTGCGGGAGGCCGGATGTTCATCCGCACTTTCACGTCTTTGCACGCCATCGGCAGCGGAAAGTGAGTGTTGGAAATGGTGGAGCCGAGGGGATTCGAACCCCTGACCCCCACAATGCCATTGTGGTGCTCTACCAACTGAGCTACGACCCCATTCCAAGCGGGGCCAATGTAGAGGCGCCCCCGAAGTTGTCAAAACATTTTCCCGCCCGCGCTCGCGCTGAGGGCGTAATCCTGGGGGGCGTGTTACCCAAATCGCAGTCAGGCGTTTTGTGCGGAGGGACGAGCTACGCGAGTCCCCAATTTCCTCGGAACACTGGACGAGGTTTGGGACTCGCGTAGCTCGTCCCTCCAAAAAGCAGATTTGGCCGCCAGGGAACGATCATGGCAACAAGCTCGGCTCGACGGAGTCTCGCCCCACCGCCGTCCACACTGCCGCCAGGGAACGATCATGCCAACGGCTCATCGTCAGCATCGCCGTTGAGGCTCCCACCAGCGCCAGAAACATGTCCCATTGCGTGTCCCACACGTCGCCTTGCGTGCCGAGAAAATCCGTGGCGGCGTCGCCGACGACCAGCGCCGTCCACCATTCGATCAATTCGTAAAACGCACTGAAGCCCAGGCAAACGCCGACGGTCAGCAGCGGCAGCCAAAACGTGCGCGGCAACCCGGCCTTGCGCAGCAACAACTCGCGGACCAGGATCGCCGGCACGAATCCCTGCGTGAAATGGCCGAGCCGGTCGTAGTGATTGCGCGCCAGCCCGAAGGTGTCCCGCGCCCAATCCCCCAGCGGCACTTTGGCATAAGTATAATGGCCGCCCACCATGAGAACGACGGCGTGAAGACCGAGCAGCACCAGACACAGCCGGCTCAGCGGAAATGTCTTATAGGTGAAGGCCAGCAAAACCAATCCGAACCACACCGGAAAATTTTCCATCGCCCAGGTGAAGCGGTCGGGGCGCGGAGAAATGCCGAGGAGAATTTCCAGCAGCAACACCGCGCTGCCTACCCAAATGGCTTGCATGGGGAACTGCCAGGGTTTTTTGACCGCGCCTTGGGGCAATGAACCTTCGAGCGCCCCCTCACCCGCCCTTCGGGCACCCTCTCCCCCATTGGGGGAGAGGGATGGGGTGAGGGGGTGCGGTACATGGAAAGAATCATTCCAAACCGAGCTTCGCCCGGCCGGCGGGGGTGATCATGGATTGGTGCCAGGGCGGGTCCCAGACGATTTCCACTTCGGCTTCGTCCACGCCGGGCAGATCGAGCAGTTTCTGTTGTGCATCGCCCGCAATCGTCGCTCCCATGCCGCAGCCCGGCGCGGTCAAGGTCATCTTGACGCAGACCTTGTGGTTGCCATCGGGCAGGGACTCGGTGTGCAAGTCATACACCAGACCGAGGTCCACGATGTTCACCGGAATTTCCGGATCGTAACAGGTCTTCAAAATTTCCCACAACGTCTGTTCCTCGACCGGACCGGCGCGGGCCGCGCCGTTGGCAACCGAAACTTCTCCCGGCATCGGCTCAAGCCCCAGCGCGTCCTGGTCTTTGGTGGCGATGCGGAACAGGCCGCCCTGCGCGTGGACCGTGTAAGTGCCCCCCAGCGTTTGGGTGATGTCCACGCTGGTCCCCGCCGGCAGCGTCACCGCATTGCCGCTGGGAATCTGGACGGCGGCGCAGTCGCGCTTCAATTCCACGGAAGTGACGTTGTGCATACCGGGAGGCTACCTCAGCCGCCGGAATTGGCAATCACCGAGAAGCGGCAGGCTCTTGTTCGGAGTTCCGCCTTCAGGCGGTCTGAGTTCCACGGGCGGCCTGAAGGCGGAACTCCAAACGCATTTTCGGAGCCGGAGGCGGCCGTTGCCCGGCGCAATGCGCCGGCAGCCCGTTGAAAAAGTCCTGATTCGTAGGAGTCGAGGTAACGAGACTCTAACTTCGTTGGGCTTCGGGGAAGGATTAGAGCCTCCTTACGTCGGCTCCTACTTTTTTAACGTGCTGCTGGGCGCGCTCCTCTTTTCATGTTTAATTCCACTCGTGCAGAAAAACGTCTGGCCGAAGGTCCTCGCGGCCTGCGCCGACCCGGCGCGGGCGGCCCAGCACCTGGAGCGACTCAAGGCCGCCGGCGCCGCCGGCGTCTTGAAAAACACCACGGCGGAGCAGGCCCGCATTCTCGCCGCCTTGCTCTCCGGTTCGCAGGTGTTGAGCGAGTTGTTGATCGCGCGCCCGGACTGGTTGAAAAACTGCCTGGACGCCGATTCCCTGTTCCACCCGCGACAGGAACAAGGCTTGCGGCGCGAAGTCGAGGGCTGGCTCAAACCCTTGCTGCAAACGCGCGATTACCCGGCTGCTTTTGCCGCGCTGCGCGAGTTCAAGCAACGGGAATTGTTGCGCATCGCCGCGCGCGATCTGGCGCGATTGGGGAACGTGACGGAAATCACGCGGGAAATTTCCAACGTTGCCGACGTGTGCCTGGAAGGCGTTTGGCGGCTTTCCCTCCAACAGCTTCAGGAGCGCTTCGGCCAGCCCTATCATCTGGACGCCGCCGGGCGCTGGCAGCCGACCGCCTTCTGTGTGCTCGGACTGGGCAAGCTCGGCGGGCAGGAGTTGAACTACAGTTCAGACGTGGATGTGATCTTCGTTTACAGCGAGGAGGGTTTTCTTTTCAAGGAGCCGCCCCGCAAATCGGAGACCGCCGGCAAAGGGCTGACCAACCACCAGTTTTTCAAGCGGCTGGCCGAAGCGATCGTCGCTGAAGTCACCCGGTTGACGCCCGAAGGTGTGCTGTTCCGCATTGATCTACGCTTGCGGCCCGAAGGCGATATGGGGCCGCTGGCCCGTTCGCTGGGCGGTTACGAAAATTACTACGCGCAATGGGGCCAGACGTGGGAGCGAATGATGCTGATCAAAGCCCGTTGCGTCGCGGGCAGCCACGCGCTGGCGGCGGAGTTCCTCGAAACGGTGCAGCCGTTTCGCTACCCGCGCTCGCCGGGTGAGTGGATTGTCCGCGAAGTGGCGGCGATGAAACAGCGGACTGAGAAGGAAGTCGTCAAGGCCGGCGAACTGGACCGCAACGTGAAGCTCGGCCGGGGCGGCATCCGGGAAATCGAGTTCATCGCCCAAACGCTGCAACTGCTCCACGCCGGCCGCCTCCCCTTTCTCCAAGGCGCCCAGACGCTGCACGCCTTGCAACACCTGGCGCGTTACCATTTGCTGCCGCGCCAGGAGGTCGAGCATTTGAGCGCCGCTTACGTTTTTTTGCGCGACGTCGAGCACCGCCTGCAAATGGAAAACAACCTCCAAACCCACACGATCCCGACCGAGCGCAAATCGCGGGAACGGCTCGCCGCCCTGATGGGTTTTGCCTCGCTGAAGGACTTTGAAAACGCGCATCGCTCCCACACCGGCCACGTGCGCGCCATCTATGACAAAATCCTGAAAACCAACGAACCCGCACCCGAAGGCGGCCTGCCCGACCGGGTGGACGGCGCGGAAAGCGAATGGAAAAAAATCCTGGCCGATCACGCCTTCAAGGACGTGGACACCTCCTTCCGTCTGCTGGAAACCTTTGCGCACGGCCCCGGCTACGTCCACGTCTCCCCGCGCACCGTGGAACTGGCCCTGCAACTGATACCCAAGCTCCTCGCGCTTTGCCCAAAACAGCAACCCCAAATCGAGAACCAGAAGTCAGTAGTTCGCATCGGAGATTCCGCACTCCGCACTCCGCACTCCGCATTTCTTTCGGATCCCGACCGCGTGCTGGCGCGGCTCGACACGTTTGTGACCGCCTACGGCGCGCGCGCGGTGTTGTATGAGATTTGGGCGGGCAATCCGTCGCTGTTCACGCTGTTGCTGCTGTTGTTTGACCGCTCGGAGTTTCTCGCCGAGGCCGCCATCCGCACGCCCGACCTGGTGGATGAATTGGAACAAAGCGGCCGCCTGCGCCGCCGCAAAACGGCCGCCGAAATCCTGGCCGATTTGCGCCACGGCCACGACGATGAAGACCAACGGCTGTGGCTGCGGCGCTATCATCAGGCCGAGTTGATGCGGATCGGCCTGCGGGACATTCTCGGCCTGGCGGATTTTGAGCAGAACCTCACCGAGCTGTCTGCGCTGGCGGACGCCTGCCTGCAATACGCGCTCGAAGTCGCGCTCCGCAAATACAAATGGAAACGCGCACCCTTCGTCATCGTTGGCCTGGGCAAGCTGGGTGGCGCGGAACTCAACTACGGCTCGGACCTGGACATCATCTTCGTTGCCGGTTCCAAGATCAAAAATCTGCCCGGCGCTCAAAAACTGGCCGTCGAAGTCCTGGACCTGCTTTCCAGCCACACGGGGATGGGCGCGGCCTTTGCGACCGACGCGCGCTTGCGTCCCGATGGCGAGAAAGGGCTGCTGGTCAACACGCTCCCGGCGTATGAGGATTATTACCGCCAGCGCGCACAGCTTTGGGAGATCCAGGCGTTGACCCGTGCGCGCCCCATCGCCGGCGACCTGGCAGTGGGCCGGCAATTTCAGGAACGGATCGCCATCCTGACGGACTTCAGCCGGCCCCATCCGCCGGTGGCCGCGTTCCACCCCGGCTGGAAACGGGAAATCGCCCGGATGCGCCAGCGGATCGAGAAAGAGCGCACCCCCGCCGGCAAACAGCGCCTGGCGATCAAAACCGGCGCGGGCGGTCTGATGGACGCCGAGTTCATCGCGCAGACGCTCTGCCTGGCCCATGGCTGGCAGGAGCCAAACACGTTGCGTGCCCTGGAACTCGCACGCTCAAACAACGCCTTGCCGGCGGGCGACGCCGGGAAGCTGATCAATAATTATCGCCAGCTCCGGCGCATTGAAGGGATTCTACGGCGCTGGAGTTTTGCCGGAGAGACGTTTTTGCCCGATGAGGACGCGCCCATGTATCGGGTCGCCGTGCGCTGCGGTTTTGCCGGCGCCGCGGCTTTTCTCAAGGCCGCAGGCCAATGCCGCGCGGCCATCCGGAAGGTCTATGAAAGAGTGTTTGTCGAACCAGATTGAAGCCGCCGCCCGTTTTGTTCGGAGGGACGAGCTACGCGAGTCCCCGTTGTCTTCGGGAAGGTGGAAGAAATTCGGGACTCGCGTAGCTCGTCCCTCCGAAAAAGAGATTTGAGCAGCACGCCCTTGATGCCGCCCGGAAATGCAGGCTGGACGCCCCGGCGGACAATGTTAAACTGCTTCGCATGTCAACCCTGGCTCCAACCCCGCCGCAGAAGATCAATCTCCGCCGCCCGGACGTGATGGAAGCCGTCCAGGCCCAGGTGCTCTCGCATTATCGCAGCGAACTGGTGGACCGCATTCGTGCCAAGGGCCACGTCCTCTCGGCCGACGGGCGGCTGACCGTCAAGCTCGCCAAGGAATTCGGCTTCTGCTACGGTGTCGAGCGCGCCATTGACCTCGCCTACGCCGCGCGCAAAGTGTTCCCGCCCGAAAAACCGATCTACCTGCTCGGCGAAATCATTCACAACCCGGAGGTCAACGACCAGATCCGCGTCATGGGCATCCAGTCCATTTCGAGCAAGCCCACCGACGACGAACTGGCCAAGCTGCACAAGGACGACGTGGTCATCATCCCCGCCTTCGGCACCGAGGTGGCCACGCGCGCCAAGCTCGAAGCCAAGGGCTGCATCTTCGTGGACACGACCTGCGGCGACGTGATGAGCGTCTGGAAGCGCGTCCGCCAGTATGCCCGCGAGACGGTCACGAGCATCATTCACGGCAAGGCCTGGCACGAGGAAACCAAGGCCACCAGTTCACAGGCCACCGCCAGCGGCGGCGGCCATTACCTGGTGGTGTTCACGCTGGCCGAGACCGATTACGTCTGCAATTACATTGTCAACGGCGGCAGCAAGCAGGAGTTCCTGGAGAAATTCAAGGACGCCTACTCGCCGAGCTTCGACCCCGACGTGCATCTGCGGGCCATCGGTGTCGCCAATCAAACCACCATGCTGCGCGGGGAAACCGAGGAGGTGCAACGCCGCTTCAAGGCCGCCATGGCGAAAAAATACGGGGCTTCCGAGGTGGACAAACACTTCCGCTTCTTCGACACGATTTGCGGCGCCACGCAGGACCGGCAGGATGCGCTGGAAAAACTCCTGCGCGAGCCGATGGATTTGCTGCTGGTCATCGGCGGCTACAATTCGTCGAACACCTCGCACCTCGCTGAGATGGGCGAAGCCAGACTGCCCACTTATTTCATCAAGAACGCGGCCAAGATGGTTTCCGACAAGCTGATCGTCCACTACGACCAGCATCAGCACAAGGAAGTCGAGGCGGGTGACTGGTTGCCGCAGGGAAAAATCACCGTAGGCATCACCGCCGGAGCTTCCTGCCCGAACAATTTGATCGAAGACGCCATCCGGCGGTTGTTCGAGTTGCGCGGAGTGGCCGTGCAGGAGTTGCTGGCCAACTGAGGCATGAGCGTTAAAGCGTTGAAGCGTTACGCCGTTGAACCGCTTCATCGCTTTAACGCTTCAACGCTTTAACGTTTCAACGAATTCGCCATGCCCTGCACCCGACCAGAGTTGGAAGCGCGCGAACGCCTGATTCTCGCGCCCTACGCGCAGAAGAGCGCCGACACCCGCGGGCGCATCCACCCCGAAGACCCGCCCAACTGGCGCACGCATTACCAGCGCGACCGCGACCGGGTGATCCACTCGCGCGCCTTTCGCCGGTTGGAATACAAGACGCAGGTGTTCCTCAACGGCACGGGCGACCACTTGCGCACGCGGCTCACCCACACGATGGAAGTGGCCGCCATTTCGCGCAACATCGCCCGCGCGCTGCGCTTGAACGAAGACCTGGCGGAGACCATCGCGCTGGCGCACGACCTGGGCCATTCCCCGTTCGGCCACAAGGGCGAGACGGTGTTGAGCCGGCTGATGAAGGGCCACGGCGGTTTCGAGCATAACCGGCAAAGCCTGCGCGTGGTCGAGGAACTTGAGCAGAAATACCCCGGCTTTTCGGGTTTGAATCTGACCTGGGAAGTCCGCGAAGGGCTGGTCAAACATTACACCAGCTACGATCATCCGGGCAAGCGCAAGGGCTTCGAGGCCAAATCTTCCTCGCTCGAAGCCCAGGTCGCCAACCTCGCCGACGAAATCACCTACTACAGCCACGACCTGGACGACGGGATTGATTCCGGACTCCTGACCGAGAAACAACTCAGCCGCGACGTGCGCATCTGGAACCAGGCCGCCCGCACCGTGAAGAAACAATACGGCGAACTGGCGGACGAATGCCGACGTTATTTCATCATCCGCTGCATCATTGACGGGCAGGTCACCGACGTGGTGGAAACCACGGAAAAGCTCATCCTGGAGGCCGGGGTGTACTCCGCCGATGAAGTGCGCCTGCTGGCCAAGGCACTGGTTCGTTACAGCCCGCGGCGGCGCGAATTGAACCTGGAACTGCGCAATTATCTATACAAAAACCTTTACTACAACCCGGTTGTGCACGAGCCCAACCTCCGTGCGGTGCGGATGCTCGAACAATTGTTTCACTACTACCTGGAGCATCACGGGGAAGTCGGCGAACAATCGCGCAAACGCGCCGGCAAGATCGGCTGGCACCGGGCGGTGTGCGATTATCTGGCCGGAATGACCGACCGTTACGTGGTCCAGGAACAACAGCGGTTGTTCGGGTTGAAGATTTAACCTCCTCCCTCTCCGGTTTCATTTCTCTGCCAGCAATTCTTCAATCTTTGCCTGCATCACCACGTAATCCTTGTCGCCTTTGACATATTGCCCGCCGGGATGGATGTGCCGGATGCGGCCCTGGCGATCGAGCAGAAAACTCACGCTGGTCCAGCCGCGCCCGCCCCGGTCGAGCCACCACTGTTTGAGCGTCTGCCAGTCCGGATCAATCGCCACCGGAAACTTGAAGCCGAAATCCTCGACGTATCGTCGGACCTGCTCCACGTTCAGCGGCGCCGCCGACTTGTGATGATAAAACCCGACCACCTCCAGCCCGTGCTCGTGGTAGCGGGAATAAAATTCGTTCAACGCGGGCGCCGTCACCCGGCAATAAGAGCAATCCGGCGCCGTCCACCACCGCACCAACACCACCTTGCCGCGCAATTCTTTCAACTGCAGCGGCGGTGAATTCTGCCAGTTCGTCACCCGCCACTCCGCCGGTTGCGAACCGATCAGTTTTTCCGCGGTGTGGCCGGTCCAGACGCAAGCTGCCGCCAGACCAGCCAGCCACCAGACTCCCGGTCGTAACTTCACAATCCATCCTTCGCACATTGACCCGCTTTGGTCCAGCCCTCGCGCGCCGCTCTTGCCTGGAGGCGCATCAGATTGTTTTAGGAAGTTTGACGCATTGGGCCAAAAGCTCCAAATTCCAAGCTCCAACCTCCAGAGAAACATCAAACACCAAGGCTCCAAGGACACACGAAGCGTTGTTTGGTGTTTGAGATTTGGAGCTTCTCTGGTGCTTGGAGGTTGGAGCTTGGTGCTTCGTTCTTCCCGTGTGCAGAACGTCAGATGCGCTCATCCCATCCGATCACATCCTTTTGCCTTCCGCTGTTTGCGGCCCTGCTCCATGCTGTCGGCATGTCTGGTCTGATCGCCATCGTCGGCCGCCCCAATGTCGGCAAGTCCGCGCTCTTCAACCGCATTGTCGGCCGGCGCATCGCCATCGTCCACGATCAACCCGGCGTCACCCGCGACCGCATCAGCGCCGAAGCCGAGTGGTGCGGCCGGCCGTTCACGCTCGTGGACACCGGCGGCATCGGCCTGCTGCGCCGCGAGAAAGCCGCCGATGTCATCAGCCGGGCCGCCTTCGACCAGGTGCAAATCGCCATTGACGCGGCGGAGGTCATCCTCCTCGTGGTGAACGTGCAGGAAGGCGTCGTACCACTGGACCGGGAAGTGGCCGCGCGCCTGCGGGCCAGTGGCAAGCCGGTGCTCGTGGCGGTCAATAAAGTGGACAACTTCAAGGCGGAACTCACGGTGCCGGAATTTGCCGAACTGGGTTTCGAGAAAATATTCCCCGTCAGCGCCATTCACGGTGAAGGCATCGAACCGTTGATGAACGCGGCGCTGGCGCTTCTGCCGGCGCCAAGTGACGAGTGGCAGGTGACAGGTGACAAGAACGGTCCCGCGTCGGACGACGCGCCGCAAATTGTGTCACCTGTCACAAGTCACATGTCACCCCTGAAGTTAGCGATTGTTGGCCGGCCCAACGTCGGCAAATCCTCCCTCATCAACGCGCTGACCCGCTCCGAGCGCGTGATTGTCACCCCCGTCCCCGGCACCACGCGCGACGCGGTGGACGTGCCGTTCGAAGTCGAGACCGACGGTGTGCGGCAGAAATATATTTTGATAGACACCGCCGGCCAGCGCAAACAGCGGCGCGTGGATGACTCGATTGAATTCTTCAGCGTCAAACGCGCCGAGGATTCGATTGCGCGCAGCGACATCGTGGTGCTGGTGCTGGACGCGGAGACGGGCATCACCGAGCAGGACAAGAAGGTGGCGGACAAAATTGTCGCCGGACGCAAGGCCTGCATCGTCATCGTCAACAAGTGGGACCTGGTCGAGGCGCCGGTCCGCCAGGCGCGCGAAACGGAAATCACCCGGCGCGCCAGCCAGCCCCGCGCCCGCGATGACCGCGCGAAACGGCTCACCACGCTCGGCGAGTTCGGCCACTGGGTGCAAGAGCACTTGTTCTTTCTCGATTACGCGCCGGTCATTTTCACTTCGGCGAAATCGGGCTTCAACCTCGAGCGCCTGCTCGAGGCCGTCCGCTACGTCGCGGCGCAATTGCGGCAGAAAATTCCAACCGCACTGTTGAACCGGACGTTGAACGACGCCGTGGACCGCCGCCAGCCGGTGAGCGCGGCGGGGCATCGGTTGAAATTTTTTTACGCCACGCAAGTCAGACAGGCGCCGCCGACCTTCCTGCTGTTTGTGAATCGCGACGAGCTGTTTTCCGAGCCATACAAAAAGTTTCTCGCGGGCGAACTGCGCACGGCGTTCGGCTACGAAGGTTGTCCTCTGGTGCTGGTGCCCCGGTCGCGGCCCAAAACCATTTCGCCACATCGAAAATTCAAGTCTCCGAAAGGTCTCAAGCCGCAGAAAAAGTGATCGGCTTATTCACAAGGAGCCCGGCGACCTGTTCACAGCCGCTAAGGAAGCGCGAATTTACGGGCTTTTTAATGCGGGAAAGAGGCCAACAACTTTCTTGTAACTTTTTTTGAAAAACCTCTTGCCACCACAATCCGTAGTGCTAGTCTCGCCCTTCCGTTCAACTAATGGGGTGTTTGCCCCGGAGGCTGCGCGTCGTCTGAATCGTTTGGAAACGATTTTTGGCGCCTGTGGGAGCGGTGAAAAAATGCTCGGTCCGCGGCTGATGGACGTGCAAGGCAAACGGGAGCAGAGAGAGGAAATGGTGGACGCCGGCCCGCAAACCGGTGGACGCCGCCGTTCCTCCACCGGGCATTGTGCTGACGGGTTTGTTTTTTTGTGCGGCCTGTGGCCCGGCGTTTCGGCGGAATTGGGCCAGGTTTACGGCCTGGCCTGGCCCGTTTTTCAACGCGCGCGGGAATGTTCGGTGACACAACCAGGCATGGACAAAAATGATTCCGTCAACAGGTTGAACCAGATGTCGAACTTGATTTAAGCCAACGAATTTAGCCGGAACTCCAACTTTAGAACTTAACCAACCTCAACGAAGGATGCACCATGATTGACACCCGTGACGAAGCTCTGTCCCCGCCCGTCAAGGCCTCCCGCCGCAAGAACAAGCCCGCCGCCAGCCCCGACCCCAAGCCCGCCGTGAAAAAAACGCTGCCCTTGGAACGAGTTTTCAGCGACCCCAACGTGAGCCCCTTCGACCAGGTCGAATGGGAAAAGCGCACCGCCGAAATCACCGACGACGCCGGCAAGGTGATTTTCAAACAGGACAACGTCGAAGTGCCGAAGTCCTGGTCGTTGCTGGCGACCAAGGTGGTTGTCTCGAAATATTTTTACGGCGAACAAAACACGCCGGAGCGCGAGACCTCGGTGCGCCAGCTCATTCATCGCGTTTGCCGGACCATTGCCGACTGGGGGATGGCCGACGGTTATTTCAACGAAAGCGACGGCGAGTTGTTTTATCACGAGCTGACCTGGCTGTGCCTCAACCAATACGGCGCCTTCAACTCGCCCGTCTGGTTCAACGTCGGCCTCTATCACGAGTATCGTGTCGGCAACCATTCCTCCAAGGGCAACTGGTATTACAACCGCCAGACCGGTCAGGCCGAACGCGCCCGCACCCAGTATGAATATCCGCAGGGCAGCGCCTGCTTCATCCAGTCGGTCCAGGACAACATGGAAGACATCATGCGTCTGGCGCACTCCGAGGCCATGCTCTTCAAATACGGCTCGGGCACCGGCACCGACCTTTCACCCATCCGTTCCAGCAAGGAAAAGCTGAGCGGTGGCGGCCGCCCCAGCGGTCCGCTCTCCTTCCTCAAAGTCTATGACCAGGTCGCCAACGTCGTGAAGAGCGGCGGCAAGACCCGGCGCGCCGCCAAGATGAACACGCTGCGCGACTGGCACGGCGACATCGAGGAATTCATTGACGCCAAACAAAAGGAGGAAAAAAAAGCCTGGGCGCTCATCGAACAGGGCTACGACGGCTCCTACAACGGCGACGCCTACGGCAGCGTGATGTATCAGAATGAAAACCTTTCCGTGCGCATCAGTGACGAATTCATGCAGGCCGCCCTCGAAGGCAAGGAATGGTGGACGCGCTCCATCACCACCGGCAAGCCGCTCGAGAAAAAGGACGCCAACGCGCTGCTGAACAAAATCGCCGAAGGCACCTGGATTTGCGGCGACCCCGGCCTGCAGTATGACGGCGCCATCCAGAAGTGGCATACCTGCAAAGGCACCGAGCCGATTCACTCCACCAATCCGTGCAGCGAATACGTCTTCCTCAACAACACCGCCTGCAACCTCGCGTCGCTCAACCTGATGAAATACAAGCGCGACGATGGCACATTCGATGTCGAACGCTTCAAGGCGGCGGTGCGCGTCTTCATCACGGCGCAGGAAATTGTGGTGGATAACGCCAGCTATCCCACCAAGGAAATCGCCGAGAACTCCCACATCTTCCGCACGCTGGGCCTTGGCTACGCCAACCTCGGCTCGCTCATCATGAGCTACGGCCTGGCTTATGACTCCAACGAAGGCCGCGCGCTGGCCGGCGCCCTCACCGCCATCATGACCGGCCACGCCTACGAGCAATCGGCGGAAATCGCCAACACCCTGGGCGCGTTCAATGGCTATCACGACGCCCGTTGCGCCCACGTCATCCAACCGCTGGCAACCGACAACGTCGAGTCCACGCTCGGCGTCATCCAACTGCATCGCCAGGCCGTGGAGGCAATCCAGCCCAGTCGCGATTTTAATTACCTGAAAGACGAAGCCCGCCACAGCTGGGACCGCGCGCTCGAACGCGGCCGCACCGCCGGCTATCGCAACGCGCAAGTCACCGTGCTCGCCCCCACTGGCACCATTGCCTTCCTCATGGACTGCGACACCACGGGCGTTGAACCCGACATCGCGCTGGTCAAATACAAACTGCTCGCCGGCGGCGGCATGCTGAAGCTCGTCAACCGCACTGTGCCCGAAGCGCTTCGGCAGCTCGGCTACGGCGTGAACGAAATCAAGAACATTGTTGCTCACATCGAAAAGTTCGACACGATTGAAGATGTCGAAGAAACACTGCCGGACGGCCAGAAGCGGACCCTCGCCAGCGGTCTGAAACCGGCGCACCTCGAAGTGTTCGACTGCGCCTTCAAGGCTTACCGCGGTCAACGCAGCATCCATTACATGGCTCACCTGAAAATGATGGCCGCCACACAACCGTTCATCAGCGGCGCGATTTCCAAAACGGTGAACCTGCCGCAGGATTGCACGGCGGCGGACATTCGCGACGCCTACGTGCAGGCGTGGAAAATGGGCCTCAAATGCGTGGCGATCTATCGCGACGGCTCCAAGCGCTCCCAACCGCTGAACACCAGAAAGACCAACGAAGGCGGCCGCGTCGAGAGCACCACCGAAACCGCCCGCCTGGCGGAACTGGAAGTCGAAGTGGCCCGCCTGCGCGAACAGGCCGGCCAGCCCTTGCGCCGCCGGCTGCCGGAAACGCGCACCGCCGTCACGCACCGGTTCGAAATCGCCGGTCACGAAGGCTATTTGACCGTCGGTTTGTTCGAGGAAGGCAAGCCGGGCGAGTTGTTCATCACGATGGCCAAGGAAGGCTCCACCATTGGCGGCCTGATGGACAGCATCGGCACACTGACCAGCATGGCGCTGCAATACGGCGTGCCGCTGGAAGCACTGGTGAAGAAATTCGCGCACCAGCGGTTCGAGCCGTCGGGCTTCACCAAGAACCCGGACATCCGCAACGCCTCGTCCATCACTGACTACGTCTTCCGCTGGATGGCCGTGCAATTCATCCCCGGCTACCGGGAAGCCAACTCGCCCAACCGCGGTCAGCAGGAACTGGCCATGCCGGGACTGCTGGAGGAGATGAAAAAAAAAGTGAACCGGCCCGTGCCGGAATTGCAGCTCTCGGATGAGACCGTGATTGTATTGAAACCGGCCACCGCGGGCAACGGCCACGCCAAGGCCGCGACGGGCAGCATTGGGTTTGTGAACATGCTCGACGCGCCCACCTGCCCCAGCTGCGGCCACGTGACCGTGCGCAACGGCGCGTGCTTCAAGTGCCTGAATTGCGGTGAGAGCCTCGGCTGCTCCTGATACTTAGTCGGATTCTTGAACCGGATAGCGCTTCCGTGGTCGCGCCAGCGTCTTGGACTGCGCCAGTCCTCTGGCGCTTTGAGAATGGGGAGCAGCGCAACCAAAGCGCCAGAGGACTGGCGCAGTCCAAAGCCTTGCGGAGCTTCGGCCGGTTCACCCCGAAGATGCCGGTTGAAAACCGCCGCCTCCCGCTGGCCCTCCGGCCTGTGGACATGGCCTGCCACTTGCTACTTTTGAGGCGATCATGGCAAGTAGCGCCGCAGATTCAGCCGAAACATCGCTCGTCGGAGCTTCGACGAGGACGCTGGGACGAGTTCAACAATGGTTGCGACAGGACCGTCTGGTGATGACGTTTCTGTTGACGTTTGGTCTCCTTTCCCTGGCCTACCGCGGATTGCTCTATTGGTCCATCTGCCACGGTTCAGCACCGATTCTCGGCTACACGCGCGAAAATTTTTCTCTGCTGCTCAGCTTGCAATGTCTGGTCAGCGACCTGTGGGTTGGGCTGTTCCTGGCAGCAGCGCTCCTGTTTGTCCGCTGGGCCACGAGACGGCCGCGCCGCACAACCAACACGGGCCGGCCGTCGGAGGTCATCGTCTATGGCGCGTTGCTGCTGTTCGTCATGGCGGCGATGCTGGCGGAATTGTATCTGGTCAGCGAAGAGTTCTCTGTCACGAAGTTCTTCGCCATCATCGGGCCGGCGTCGGCTTTTTATGCGCTCAGCTTGCGGTCCGGGGCGGGGCAGACGCGAGCGGTGACCCGGCATTTCTTCGGCGCCTTTTTGATCGTGGCGCTTTTTTTTGGCGTGGTAATGGGGATTTCACTGTGCCATCGCCAGGCCCTGGACTCGAGCTGGCTGCCGTATTGGATTTGGAAGTCGTTCCGCTATTTGCTCGTCGGCGGAGGGGTTTGGCTCACCTGGCTGCTGTTGACAAGAGCATCGGAACGACTGGGGCTGGCGCGTGTGAGAGAGCGCTGGCCGAATGCCAGGGCGTGCGCGGGTATCTCCTTGTCGCTTCTGATTTACGCGTTCGTCCTGGTGATGCATTACCGGCTTTTGCTCGAACTGCGGACCGGCCTGACCCTGGCGGTGGTCCGGCACGGCTGGGCGAGGATGGCGGCCCACGATGTCGTGGGGTTCATCCGTCCCGGCGACTTCCTGTGCCTGGCCGCGCCGCCGGCGCTCTTCGTGGCGCTCTATGCCCTGCATCACCGCTTCGGGCGAATTCACTGGCAAGTCGCTTCGGGATTTGTGGCCGGCGGGTTGGCTCTCTGGCTCTTCTCGTCCGGACAAACTGTCCGTTCCGAAATCGCGCTCAATCCCCTGCAGTTTTTCGTGCGTGATGCGCGCCTGGAACTGCTTTCCTCCGAACAGGCAGCGCGCAATTTTGCGCACCGCCAGGATTTGCCCGGCGCGGAACAGATGCGCTCGGTGCAATTGATTGACCCGGCTTTTATTTCCGATCAGCCGGTGGCGCCGGCGGCGTTGCCGCCCGCGGCATCGCAAAAGGCGTGGAACGTGGTCTTTTTCATCATGGAGAGCACCGGCGCGGAGTATGTGTTTGACACGGCGGCGGGCAACAGCCTCCCGATGCCCTTCTTCAAGGAGCTTTCGGAAAAAAGCCTGAACCTCCGCAACCACTACTCGGCCGCCAACGCCAGTGGCGGGGCCGTCTTTTCTTTGCTGACGGGAATCTACCCCTGCCCGGGAAACTGGATGGCCACGGACCCTGACAACTTCATCCCCACCGTCAGCCGCGTGCTCGGTTCGCGGTATCACTCGTTTTTCATCCACCCGGTCAACCTGACCTTCGTCTTCCCCGCGCCGTTGCTGCTCAACAGCGGCATGAGGGACATCTATGATCGAAAGGCCATCGCGGTGCATGAACATCCTGACCGGGACGCGCTGGCCGGGAACGAAATTGATTCGATCAGTTTTCTCCTCGAGAAGATTGACTCGGCGCGACAGCCGTTCTTTGGTGTTTACTTCTCCTTCGTGCCCCATTTCCCCTATTCGGACTACGGGAAGAAATATCATTTGTTCCCCGACCAGAACGACGAACGCCACCGCTACTACAACAATCTGCGGCTCTTGGACACCCAAATCCAGCGCCTCTACGCCCACCTGGCGGCGCGCGGGCTGCTGGACAACACCATCCTCGTTTTCGTCGGCGACCACAGTGAGGCCTTCGGACAACATCTGGGCATCTGGAAGCACGGGATTGGCATGTACAACGAAACCCTCCGAACGCCGGCGATCTTTTACCAACCGGCGCTTTTCCCGCCGAGGTCGGTCCAGCGGGCCACCTCGCACGTGGACCTGCTGCCCACGTTGCTGGACGCGATGGGAAAGCCTTACAACCCAAAGCTCTTTCAAGGCGAGTCGCTTTTCCGCGAGTCGCATCGCAAGTACATTTTCAGTTCCTCGAAATTCGATGACTCGGTGACAGCGATTGACACGGGCGGAGTCAAACTTTCGGCTTCTTTCAAGAACAACACGTGTTACGCCTACGATCTGGCCCGCAACCCCAGGGAAACCCTGCGACTGTCGGTGGTCAATTACCCCGAACAAATGGACGCGCTGCTCAAGTTCCACAACTACCAGCAGCGGACCTTCGCCGAATACAACCGCAGCGCCCAGGAGGGCCGCGACTTCCACGGCGAACGCCTCCGGTATTGACGCCCGGCCGGGAGGGAACGGTGCGCGACCTGAACTTCAAATACAGGCCCATCTCCATCCCGCTCCAGGGAGCATCGCGGTGTAAGCCCGACGCTGGTCGCTGGAATTATGCTTCCGTGATCTCAAAACCAAGATGGGGATGGAAACGTTGCGTTGTCAGTCATCGGCAATGGCCGAGCAGGAACTGCCGGCGCCTTTGGTGGCGCACAATCTCATCCGTTGTGTGAAGGCCCAAGCCGTGGCTCGTTACCCAGTGCAATTGGAGCGGATCAGTTTTAAGGGATCGCTCGATGCGCTCCGGCAGTACAGCGCCGCCCTGGCTCAGGCGCCCAATCACAAACTACGGCGAGCGTTGTGGGAAGAATTGCTACGCAACCTGGCCCGGGATTTGGTTCCTCTCAGACCCAATCGTCGCGAGCCGCGCGCCGTCAAACTCCGGCCTAAAGCATACCCATTGCTCAATCAACCCCGCCGTCGCTTCATCGAAATCTCCCACCGCAGTCGTTATTGGAAAGGCAGATCCCACAATTATCGAAGCCTTAACTAAGGGCGATTCGGGACTGACCCCTGCGAACAACGCTGAAAAATTCTTGCGGTTCGGGTTCGGAGGCAGAACATCAGTGTGAAATGAAGCCGACGCAAAAGCAATTCACCCCAAACCGTGGGAGCGTCCAGAAGGCAGATTCCTATCAGTTTAACACGGACGCCAACGAATGGTTCACGCCGCGCCGTTTTGCCGCGCTGCTGGCGGTGCTTATCTTCGCCATGTTCCCGGACGTTGTACTTGGCCAGCGGACATTCTTTTTTCGTGATTTCCAAATTTTCGGCTATTCCTGGGCGAGCTTTCATCGCGAAAGTTTTTGGCGCGGAGAAATTCCGCTTTGGGATCCGTTGAGTAACTGCGGCATCCCCTTCCTCGCCCAATGGAACACCCTCACGCTCTATCCGCTTTCCCTATTTTATCTGCTGCTGCCGTTGTCCTGGTCGCTGGGCGTTTTTTGCCTGCTGCACCTCTTCATCGCCGGCCTGGGAATGTATTTTCTGGCCCACTGCTGGACGAACCATCGCCTGGCCGCCGCCTTCGCCGGACTCGTTTACGCCTTTAACGGACTGGCCCTGAATTCCCTCGCCTGGCCCAACAACATTGCCGCGTTGGGCTGGATGCCGTGGCTGGTTCTCCTCGCGGAAAAATCATGGCGCGGCGGACTGTCGGAAATTGTAAAGGCGGCTTTGATCGGCGCGATGCAAATGCTCTCCGGGGCGCCGGAAATTATTCTGCTCACCTGGGTTTTTCTTGGCTTGCTCTGGCTGCGCGAACTCGTGATCGAGAAAGTTCATCGCCGGCAGATTATCTTTCGCTTCCTTTTGCTCGCGACTTTGGTCGTGGGTCTGGCCGCCGTGCAATTGCTGCCCTTCATGGATTTGCTGAATCATTCGCAACGCGACCGCAATTTCGGGGCAGGTCTTTGGCCCATGCCGCTCTGGGGCGTCGCCAGTCTCTTCGTGCCGATGTTCTGCACCTTTCCCTGGGGCCAAAATGTTTTCTTCCAATACGACCAATATTGGACAACTTCCTATTACACCGGCATCGTCACGATCACTCTGGCACTGCTCGCGATTGGGCACGTCCGATCCAGGCGCGTTTTATTATTGGCGACGGTGTCCGGAGTGATGCTGGTCCTGGCGATGGGCGAGAAAGCGCTGCTCTACGGCTGGCTGCAGGAGGCGATTCCGTTGTTCGGCTTCATGCGTTACCCGATTAAATTCGTCGCCCTGATCGTTTTCATTTTGCCTCTGATGGCAGCGTGCGCCATCGCCACGCTTGGTTCACTCGAGCCAACGCAAACCCGCCGTTCACTTTTCATTTCCACGCTTTCAACCCTTGGCATCATCGGAATCATTCTCTGCTTCGCCCGCTTTCGCCCGATCCAGGAAGGGACTTACAATTCATGGCCCGCCACTCTGCAAAACGGTTGGACGCGCGGATTGTTACTCGCTGGTTTCGTGGCGATTTTCGCAATCTTGCCGCAAGTCACGCGGACGAATCTCCAAATCCTGCTTCGTGCCGTCTTGTTGATTCTCGTCTGGCTCGATATGTTTTCCCACACGCCCCGCCAGAATCCAACGATCCCGCGCTGGGCCTATGAGCCGGTTTCCGAGTTGCGTAGCTGGTCGTCGGAGCCGCGTCTTGGCGAATCGCGGGCCATGCCTTCTGCCATCGCAGAGTTCACCCTGCACAATTCCGCCCTCGAAAGACCGGAGGAAGACGCGCTGCAAAAACGGCTTGGCCTCTATTTCAATTGCAACCTGATCGACGGCATCCCGAAAGTGAACGGCGTTTTTTCCCTGCACCTTCGGGAAGCGGAACAGTTCAACAAACTTCTCTACTCGACGAGCCAGCTTTACGAGCCGCTGATGGATTTCTTAAGCGTCTCGCAGGTCACGGAGCCGGGCAAAACGATGGACTGGTTGGCGCGCACGAATTTCATGCCACTGATTTCCGCTGGACAAAAACCGATTTTCGCCAGCGAGTCCGAAACATTGCGCGAACTGGTTGGCAAAGGATTCGATCCGAGAAAAACTGTCTTTCTTCCCGCCGAAACCTCCGACTACGAGACAACCAATGCCGCGCAAATCAAAATTGTTCCGCAACGCATCAGTGCACAGGAAATTATTTTCGAGGCGGAGGCGGCGCAGAAGGGCTGGGCCGTGATTTCACAATCCTATTATCACGCGTGGAGGGCCTACGTGGACGAGTCTCCGGTTCCGCTCCACCGTGCCAATCATGCTTTTCAAGCGGTGGAAATTCCGGGCGGACGGCATCGCATAAAACTCATTTACGTGAACCAGTGGTTTCGCGTGGGAGCGATCATCTCCCTGATGACTTTGGCCGGCTGCCTTGCAGCTTGGTTTCGGGCGAACCGACTTTCAAAAAATGAAAAGTGATCTTTCCACGAACGAAGTCGATGTGTGGTTTGCACCCGGACGCTTCGCCGTTTTCCTCGGAGTGATTCTTTTCGCGACGTTCCCGGAAATCTTCCTCGGCTCGCACACTTGTTTTTACCGCGACTACCTCAACCTCGTTCATCCCTACGCCTAATATAATCAGATTGTTTCGGGCGCGGAGAAATGCCGCTCTGGAATTCGCTGAACCACTGCGGCGTGCCCTAACTGGCGCAATGGCGACCTTCGTCCCCTATCCCGGTTGGTGGATGTTTCTGCCGTTCAATCGCTCATGTTCGCTAAACCGTGGAGCGTCCAGAAAGCAAATTCCTATCAATTGGCGATCTGCCACGTGAAGTTTGCCGGCGAAAGCCGGGACGCCGTGGCGGGCGTGTATCCGGCCGCCGAGATAGCCCGTTTCACTTGCGCCTTCTTGGACGCCGCAAGCTCCAAGCATCAAGCATCGTGCGCTGTGCGCACGCCCGTTTGACAGGACTGGCTCAACGGTCCGCTTGCTATTCGGACGACAAGTCGCTTTTGGGATTTGGCGCTTGGATTTTCTCTGGAGCTTGGTGCTTGGAATTTGGAGCTTCTTTTTTCCCGTTGCACCCACGTAAACCGTCGAGACACCCTCTTTTGTATTCTTTGCCCTTTGCGCCGCCGGGTCTTTGCGTTAAACCAGCGTCGCCATGTTCAACGTCACCCGTCTGCCCAACGGCCTCACCGTCGCCACCGCCGAGATGCCGCAGATGGCCAGCGTCAGCCTCGGCTTGTGGGTCGGCGTGGGCGGCCGTTACGAGCCGGCCCATCTCAACGGCGTCTCCCATTTCATCGAGCACATGCTGTTCAAGGGCACACGCAAACGCTCCGCCCGCGATATTTCCCAGGCCGTCGAAGGCATCGGCGGCTACCTCAACGCCTTCACCGGCGAGGAGAACACCTGCTTTTACTCCAAGGCCCGCCACGACCGCTTCGCCGAACTCCTCGATGTGCTCACCGACATGTTTCTCAACTCGACGTTCGACCCTGGCGAAATCGCCAAGGAACGCAGCGTCATCAAGGAGGAACTGGCGATGTATCTCGACCAGCCACAGCACCACGTCCAGGAACTGCTCAATCAAACCCTCTGGCCCGATCAGCCGCTGGGCCGGCCGCTCACCGGCACGGAAAAAACCCTCGACGCCCTGGGCCGCGCCGCGTTGGTCCAGTTTCTGCGCGCCAACTACGTGACCTCCGCCACGCTCGTTACCGCCGCGGGCAATTTGAAACATCGGCACGTGGTCAACGCCGTTGCCCGCATCGCGCCGCGTTTTCCGGCGGGCAAACGGCCTTCGTTCAGCCCGTCGGAAAACCACCAGCCCGCGCCCCGCCTGCGGCTGCACACCAAGGCCACCGAGCAGACCCAGCTCGCGCTCGGCATCCGCGCCTGCTCGCGCCACGACGACCGCCGTTTCGCGCTCCGCCTGCTCAACACCATCCTCGGCGAAAACATGAGCTCGCGCCTCTTCCAACTCGTGCGCGAGGAGCGCGGCCTGGCCTACAGCATTTACAGCGCGCCCAGTTTCTTTGATGACACCGGCGACCTGGTGATTTCCGCCGGGCTGGACACGGACAAACTGCCGCAAACCCTCAAGCTGATCATGCGCGAACTGCGCCGGCTCACCATCACGCCGCCCGGCGCTGCCGAATTGCGCCGCGCCCGCGATTACGCCATCGGCCAGCTCGAGCTGGGCCTGGAAAGCACCGAGAACCAGATGATGTGGCTGGGCGAACAACTCCTGGGCTACGGCAAGGTGATTTCGCCCGCCGAAATCAAACGCCGTTTGAGCGCCGTCACCGCCCACCAGATCCGCGCCGTGGCCCGCGACTTTTTCCGGCCCGAGCGGTTGAACCTGGCGCTGGTCAGCCCGCGCAAATCCACCGCCGACCTGCTTCGCCTGCTAAAACTCATCTCATGAACTCCTCCAACTGGAGGGCGAGCATCCGCGCGATCCCGATCCAGAAGAAATCCTGGGACTCGTCAGGAGTCTCGCCCGCCCGAAACCATTTATCTGATGGCTGCCTAAATGGTGGCCCGCCGCGAAGATGGGTCTTTCGTAGGAAAGCACGCTCCCTGTCTGCCTCGCAGGTGCCCGAATCTCAACGCATTTGAGTTCGTTCGAGTTTTTGAACTCTATTGCGTCAGCAGCCGATAGAAATACGGGCCAGGGCCGGTGGCGGATGTGTCCGAGAAGGAAGTTTGCACGTTGGTGGCCAGAATGGGCGCGCCGAGCGGCAGGTAGTTGCTGTCCACGGTCGTGGAGCGTTGGATGGTGTAGGTCTTGCCGATGACGCTCAACCATTGGATGGCAATGCCGCTCGGCTGGGCCGGTTGAATGCTGATCAGCTTGAAGCTGGATTCGGCGTTCAAAGGATCTGTGCCGGCCAGATATTCCGCCATGTTGTTGGCGCCGTCATGATCGGGATCGGCGTTTGGGTCAATGCTGGAAGTGCCGAAGATGCGCTGGGACCATTGAGCGAAGGTCTCAGGCGGGAGATTCACGACCAGGTTCACCTGCTCGACGCGGCCACGGTCGGCTTTGTTGAAGGTAAAGTTGGTGGAGGCCGGCGGAACAAGTGTGGCGGCCACGCCATCCACCGTGGCGGAGCGAGTGAAGGCCGTCGGTGAAGCGGTGAGTGGCAGCGTGTTGGTGGCAGGGTTGAAAGTGAGGTTGCCGGCGAAACGGGTCTCAAAGGGAATTCGGGCAACGTAGAAGAACTGGCCGTTCACGCTGGCGATGGTGGAGGACACCGAGGCACTGAAACCACCGACGACAACCGCCCAATTCACCCCGCCCGACATGAGCAGGAGCGGGCCGGCTGTGTTCGTGACGCTGCCATAAAGGACGAGGGCAGGTTCGGGGATGCCAACCGCTTCAACGGACAACATCGCCGGGGCCAACGCCAGCAGCGCGGCAACCAACTTTCTTGAGGACGTTTTCATTTCTGAATTCCCTTTCAGGTTGGAATGTCAGCAGGCAAAGGGTTTGACACCTGTATCAATTGTGATACGCTGGCCTGTGAATGAAAACCGAACGCCCGCTCAACGTGGTCTTTTTCAAGACCGACGCGGGCAACGAGCCTGTGCGCGAGTGGCTCAGAACCCTGCCGAAGGAAGAGTGCAAGACCATAGGAGTGGATATTTTGAAAGTGCAGTACGGCTGGCCGCTGGGCAGGCCGCTCGTGGCGAGTCTCGGTGACGGCCTCTGGGAGATTCGCTCGCGATTGCCCAACCGCATCGCGCGAACCTTGTTCATGGTGGTTAACGAAGAAATCGTCCTTCTGCATGGCTTCATCAAGAAGCAGCAAAAAACGCCTTCGGACGAACTGGAACTGGCGAAGAAACGAAAACGACAATACCTGCAAACGTATGAAAAAGAACATCCATCGGGGCAGTGATTTCCGAGATTTTCTCAAAGAGGAAGGCATCCTGGAGGAAGTCGAGGAACGCGCCATGAAACAAGTGCTCGCCTTGCAATTGGCGAACTTGCTCAAAGAGAACGCGATGACGAAGTCTGAAATGGCCGAACGCATGAAAACCAGCCGGGCGGCAGTGGATCGGTTGCTCGATGCCGATAACCCCTCCGTCACGCTGACGACGCTGGGCAAGGCGGCGCGCGCGCTCGGGCGCAAGATCAAGATCGAATTCGTGCCGGCGTGAACGGTGCCGCAATCAGGCAACCTCCCGCACGCGGGAGGAAGATTTGGAGTGCGGTGGCAGAGCGCCGCGGCGACACCGCTCTTGGCCCGGTTGACGGCACCCGAAAGCGGCGTGGCGCTGCGCTTCCCGCCGCAGTCCAAAACCAATGGTTGCGACGTCAGCCGCGTTCCGTTCACACAGTACCTGCGCCCTTCTCCTTGTAGCTGAGGCAATGAGTCTCTCATATCACGTTCCCCAGACAGTCCGGACGCCTTCTCAATCGGTGTTCATCTGTAATACTATGCATAAAAGTTTACTCAAGCTGCGCCAATCTTCGAACTCCTAAACCACTAACCAAATGTCCCAACTTCTTTGTCCGTTTTTTCGAAGCAACCCCATATTGCCGCGAAAGAAGGCAAGGAACGCAAAGAGAGAAGCTTGTGTCTCTGTGTTCTTTTGCGGCTATCACCTTTGGTTGCGGCGTCAGCCACGCCAGGTCCATCTGTGGTTTTCCTTCTTTGCAACTGCATCGTCACGGCTACGAACTGGCGCTGGTGTAACGGCGCACCGACCGCCGCCAAACCACTTCGGAAACCAGCAGGCACAACCCGGCCATGAACACCAGCAGCAGCATCTCCAGCGGCGAACGGAGCTTGGCGGCGAGCAGTTTCACCGGCACGTTCGACACCAGCAGCATCGGCAGCACAAAAGTGAAGAAGGCCTTGAACATGCCGCGGAAGGCCGAGTCGGGCAGCCGCGCGATGTTGAACAGATTGTAGTAGCCCCACACGATGCCCTGCGCGCGCACCGTCCAGAAGCTGATGCTCGCGAGCATGAACATCAGCGCGTAGTGGACCGTCAACCCCGCCAGCGCGAGCAGCAGAAATCCGGTGACCTGCGCCGCGCTGGGCGCCAGGTGCAACCGGCTCGCGGCGTAGCCCATCACCACCACCGCCGAGGCGGCGTTGACGAATGCGCCGAGATCCACCTGCCGGAACGAAATCAGAAAGCGCGTGTTGACCGGCAGCAGCAGCATGAAGTCGAGCTTGCCCGTCCGGATGTACTCGGAGAGCTGCGTGCAATTGGTCAGGAAGAGCGCCGTGAAAATCTGCTGGATGAAATGGCTCGCGCCCATGAGCAGCACCACTTCCCACTTCGTCCAGTCCATGATGTGGTCGGTGTGCGCGTAGATCACGGCGATGAAGGAGAGTTGCAGCCCGAACCAGAGCAGTTCCACGACGATCCAGAGCAGGAAATTGCTCTTGAAGCCCATCTCGCGCACCACGGAATTTTTCCAGAGCGCGCCGTAAATGCTCAGATAACGCTTCAGGTCCATTCGTTGCCTCAATGGGCGATTATTTGAATCGAAGTGGTTTCCCAAGGTGGGGCGAGACTCTGTCGAGCCAATTCAACCCGCCCCAACACGGCTCGACGGAGTCTCGCCCCACCGCGGTTGGCGTTGATACTCCACTTCTCTTCAACTGCTTTGACTCGTTCGACTCATTTACATCCGGAATTCCGCATCCCGCACTCCGCATTCCATATTCCGCATTCATGTCATCCTCCCACCGCCGCGTAGCGCCGGATGCCGCGTCGCCAGGCGAACCGGGCCAGGCCGTAGGCCACGATCACCCACCCCGCTTGCATTGCCAACCCGCGCCACAGCGCCGTACCGGTGGCCTGACCCAGGTAAATGCTGATCGGAAAAAAGAGTTGATACGGGAAGGGCGTGTAGTTGAGCGCTCCAGCCAGCGCCGGCGGCAGGATGTCCAGCGGAAACAGATGTCCGCTGGCGATGTATTCGAAGGCGAACAGGATGAAAATGAAGGTGGACACTTCGAGCACCCAGAAGGCCAGCATGGCCATGCTGTAGGAGATGAAAAACTGCAGCAGCGCCGTCATCACAATTGACAGGAGAAACCACCCGAACGCGGCCGCCTCGGCCGGCCACACAAAAAATTCACGCTGCACGCAAATGAACAGCGTCACGGGCACGATGGACACCAGCGTGTAAATCATTCGCGCGGCGCCGAAGAGGCACAGCCGGTAAGTCAGATAATCAATCGGCTTCAACAAAAACTGGCTGATGTTGCCGTCCTTGATGTCAGCGGCAATCTGCCAGTCGTCCTCGGTCACCGCCGTCAACGCATCCACGATGGTGACCAGCAGGTAATAGGAAGTCATCTGCGCCAGCGTGTAGGCCCCGACCGCCGCGTCCTCGGCCTTGCCGGAATACACGGCGCGCCAGAGGAAAATGGTCGCCATGAGCGGGATCAATCCGAACGTGGCGCGGAACAGAAAGTTCACGCGATACACCAGTGTGTTCTGGATGCCGATGTTGATGACGTGCCAGTATTTTTTCACCGCTTCATCCTTCTTGATCGTAATCTTAATCTTAACCTTAATCTTTAACCCGTTGTAGGAAGATTAAGAGTAAGAGTAAGAGTAAGAGTAAGACCAAGAACCAGCCGTCCGCATCGCCTGATGCTCACCGTGGCCGGGACAGTTCCTCCGTCGTGGGAATGCACTGCTGCAGTCGCCGCAGGTCCGCCAGGTCGTCGTCGTCGCGCGCGATTTGTCCCCACGTGTAAAACTCCTTCGGTGCGCGCCACACCCAATGCTCCACGTGGCCGTCGAGGAACGCCAGGTTCGCCCCCTGGCTGTGCCGGTTGGCCGGCTGGTCAATCCAGAAATCCCCCCACCACGAGTCCGCTTGATACAGGCCGAACGTCGGGTCCACGATCCCGTCCTCGTGCGTGTCAATGAACGTGAAGAAGTCCGTCACCCGCGGCGCGTCGCCCGCCCGCCGATAGGACCCTGGCTCCAGTTTGCAATTGATCCAGATGCTCAGGTTGTAGCTGCGCGTGCGCGGCACCGTGTTGCCCGCCGTGTCGGTGATGGTGGAAGGATCCGACGGACAACGATAGATGCGCGGCGTGGTGAGGAAAGGGAACAGGACGCCCAGGCGCACGTTCGCGTAGTTGGTGTCCACGGTCACGTCACCGGGGCACCACGAGGAGTCCTCATACTTGCCCGAAGCATTCGTCGCACCGGGACCGCCGATGGTGAACACGTAATTGTTCGGCGGCATGACGTCGTCGTGGTCATCCGTGCACAGTGCGAATGCGAGCTGGAGTTGCTTGAGATTGCTCAGGCACGCGACGGTTTGCGCGCGCTCCCGGCCCCGGCTGAGCGCCGGCAGCAACAGCGAGGCGAGCAGGGCGATGATCCCGACGACGACCAGTAATTCGATCAGCGTGAACGCGCGCCAGCGGGCTCCCGGTTGGAGGACTGGAAAAGGTGAAGCGTTCCGTCGCACGCGCACAAAATACCGCGCCTCTGCTGGAACAGCAATGACTTTGAACTCACGAATTGGTGTTGGCACGGCGCGCGCCCGCCTGTAAAACCGCCGCGTGAAGAAATCCGCTCCCGCGAAACTGCCGGCACCCGCCAGTCGCTCCGGCCCGGGACGCCGCTTCCTCTACTTCACTGCGGCCCTCACCGGCGGCATCATCATGATCGTGGAAATCCTCGGCGCAAAAATGCTTTCGCCGTATGTCGGCACGTCGCATTTCGTCTGGGTGGCGCAAATCGCCGTGACGCTGATGGCGCTGGCGACCGGTTATTACGCCGGCGGCCGGTTGGTGGACCGTTCGCCGCAATTGGGCCGGCTCTACGGCTGTCTTTTGTTTGCGGGCATTTACCTTTGTTTCACCGTGCTGGTTTGCGAGCCGGTGGCGTTCTTCTGCCTGGATTTCGACCTCGCGCTGGGTTCGCTCATGGCTTCCGCGTTCCTGTTTTTCGTGCCGCTGACGCTGCTGGCGATGACCGGGCCGTTTCTGATTCGATTCATCACGGATTCCCTCAGCGGCGTCGGCGGCACCGTTGGCCGGCTTTCCGCCGTGAGCACCTTCGGAAGTTTCCTGGGGACCGTATTGATCGGCTACGTGCTCATTCCATTCCTGCCGAATTCCATCACCATGTTTTTCACGGCGTTGGTCCTGATGGCTATCGCCGCCGTTTACTTTTTTTGCTGGGGAAGAAAGGGACAACCCCGGCAGGCGGTCGTCGCCCTGTTGCTGGGCGGGGCGGTGGGATACGGCGGCGTGGCGCTCCACCGGCACGCGCACTTTGCCCAGGCGAGCGAATTGTTCCGCGGCAACTCGCACTTCGGCCAGTTGCAGGTCATCCAAATCCGGCAGTCCGGCCGCCGTTATTATCTCAACGATTACCTGACGCAAAACACTTACGATACGGCGGCGAAACAGAGCACCTCGATGTTCACCTTCCTGTTGCGCGACCTGGCCCGCGCCTACGCGCCGCACCTCGAGTCAGCCCTGTGCATTGGCCTGGGCGTGGGCATCGTGCCGATGGAACTCGCGCGGCAAGGCGTCCAGGTCGAGGTCGTGGAGATCAATCCCGCGGTGGTGCCGGTGGCCAAAGCGTTTTTTGATTTCGAGCCGAAGCGGGTCAACCTCCACATCGGCGACGGCCGCCATTTCGTCAATCGCGCCACCAACCGCTACGACGCCATCATCCTCGACGCTTTCCTGGGCGATTCCTCCCCGGCGCACCTGATGAGCCGGGAAGCCTTCCAGGCCATGCGGCGGATTTTGCGGCCCGAGGGCGTGCTGGTGATCAACAGTTTTGGCGATTTTGATCCGCAGCAGGATTTTCTGACCGCCTCGCTCGACAAAACGTTGCGCGCCGTCTTCCGCAGCGTGGTGATTCACACATCGGGCAATGGCAACATTTTCTTCGTCGCTTCGGACCAGGTGGAATTGAAAATCCGCCGCGCGCCGGATTTCAAGTCGGTGCATTCCCTTTGCCGCGCCGAAGCGGAGGAGGCCTTCGCGACCATCATTCAAGCCAATCCGCTGCACGGGCGCGTGCTGACGGACGACTTCAACCCGGTCGAATACTACGACGCGGCCAACCGGGAATTCCTGCGCAAGCAACTGGTCGAAAGCATAAGGACGTTGTGAAACGCACGCCTTTCGATTTCTGTCTGGTCTTTAATTTTCTGATCACCGCCCTGCCGCTCTTGGGCGGGGAGGTCGTCGAATTCGACGTTTGTGTTTACGGCGGCACTTGCAGCGGCATCGTCGCGGCCATCCAGGCGCACCGGATGGGCAAGACTGCGGTCATCGCCGAATTCAGCAGCCAACTGGGCGGCCTGACCACCGGCGGCCTCGGCGCGACGGACATCGGCAACAAGGCGGCCATCGGCGGCATCTCGCGCGAGTTTTACACGCGGCTCGGCAAATATTACGGCACGAATGAAGCCTGGAAATTCGAGCCGCACGCGGCGACAAAGGTTTACCACGAAATGATCCGCGAGGCCGGTGTGCCGGTCTATTTCCAGCAGCGCCTGGCCACCGTAAAAAAGGAAGGCGCGCGCCTCGTCGAGATCACGATGGAAAACGGCCGCATCTTTCGCGCCCGGATGTTCATTGACGCCAGCTACGAAGGCGACTTGATGGCCAAGGCCGGCGTTTCCTACCACGTCGGGCGCGAGGCGAATGCCCAGTACAGCGAAACCCTCAACGGCGTGCGCGCCGAGACGCCCAAGCACCAGTTCCTCGTGCTGGTGGACCCGTACGTGAAGCCCGGCGATCCCGCCAGCGGCCTGCTGCCCTTCATTCAGCCGGGCGATGGCGGCCGACCGGGTGCGGGCGACCGTTGCGTGCAAACCTACAACTTCCGCCTGTGCCTCACGCAAAACCCGGAGAACAAAATGTCCTGGGAAAAACCCGCTCCCTACGACGAGAAAAAATACGAACTGCTCGCCCGCCTGCTTGAAGCGCACGTCGCGGCCGGCAAGCCGCTGCGGGTCGGCCAACTCATGAATCCCGTCATGGTGCCCAACGGCAAGGCCGACGTGAACAACAACGGCGCCTTCTCCAGCGACTTCATCGGGGCGAATTACGATTATCCCGAAGGCGATTACGCAACACGCGAGCGCATTTGGAAGGAGCACGAAATTTATCATCGCGGATTCCTTTATTTTTTGGCCACGAGTTCGCGCGTGCCGGCGGCGTTGCGCGCCGAGATGAATTCCTGGGGACTGGCCAAAGACGAATTTCTCGACACCGGCGGCTGGCCCCACCAACTCTACGTGCGCGAAGCGCGCCGGATGATTTCCGATTACGTCATGACCGAGAACCATTGCCGCGGGACCCTCAAAGCCGGCGACGCGGTCGGCCTGGGCGCCTACAACATGGACTCGCACAACTGCCAGCGCCTGGTGAAAAACGGCCATGTGGAAAACGAAGGCGACGTGCAGGTGGGCGTGTCCCCCTACCCCGTTTCTTATCGCTCCATTGTACCCAAGGCCGGCGAGTGTGAAAATCTTTTCGTGCCGGTCTGCCTGGCGGCGTCGCACATCGCTTACGGCTCGATCCGCATGGAGCCGGTCTTCATGATTCTCGGCCAATCCGCCGCCACCGCTGCCAGCCTGGCCCTCGATGCGAAAGTCTCCGCGCAAAAACTGCCTTACGACCAGCTCAAAGCCCGCCTGCTGGCCGACAAACAGGTGCTCGAATGGACCGGCCCCGTCCGCAAGACCGCCGACCCGGCGAAGGCCGCCTTGAAAAACATCAAAGCTCGCAGCCTGCCGGGCATCGTGCTCGATGACCGCGACGCCGAGATCGTCGGCGAATGGAGCCGGTCGAGCGCGGCGCGTTCGCTTGAAGACGGCTATCTTCACGACGGCAATGCCAACAAGGGAAAAGCCCGCGTGGCGTGGCGTCCGAAAATCCCCGCGGCGGGTGAGTATGAAATATTTCTCCTTTATCCGCCGCTGGCCAATCGCGCCAGCAATGTGCCCGTCACCATTGCCGTCCAGGGCGGCGCGAGCAAAACCGTGAAGGTCAACGAAAAAGCAGCCACCAAAGACAACGCCACTTCACTGGGAAGATTCAAACTGCCCGCCGGCAAACTCACGACCGTCACGATTTTCAACGAGGGCACCGATGGCTACGTGGTGGCCGACGGCGTGCAGTTGGTGAGGGTGGGCGGGAATTGAACGGTCAGGGAAATCTAACGCGGCGCGGCGGGTTCCAAATGACATCGGCATTGGTGCCTTCATACGTGCCCGCGCCATTGGTGATATAGCTTTGCGTGTAAAACTGGGCGTGGCCATCCACGAAATTCAAAACTCCGCCCAAGCTGCTGTGCCGCGAAGGAAAGGAGCGCCAGCGGGCGGCTGGATTGACCGAATAAAAATTATTGTTCAACCCTTCCTTCGACGAAAAGACCGCGTCGGTCATCAGAACGGTGGCCGAGGGGTTGGCCAAATCTCCCAAGCGAGGCATCTGCGGGTAAGCCATATTCACGGATTCCGTTCTTTTCTTCAGGTCAATGTTCATCACGTAACTGAAAAAGCCGTCGCGACCGCCTCCGTTCAGGTTCTGGAGGTCGTTCGCGTCCATTCTCGCGGCGGGGCATTGCCAAATCTTTCCGACGCCGCCCGGAAAGGGAAGGTGGGCGGCGTTCTGGTTGGCATTGGCCGTTCCCGGGCTGGTCCAATAAGAGGAGAGCGGCCGGTCCGACAACTGAACGGGAAGCAAATTGAACCAGGCGTTCGGGTCCGCCGGCGTGCCGGTTGGCATCCCACCAAAAACATTTCCCGGATACATGCCATTTTCCCCCATGCCGTCGCGGGGAATGGTGTCTCCGTTGTCCGTGGAGTATAAATGCCCGGCCAATCCCCACTGTCGCAGATGGGAAAGGCAGACCGCCGTGTGCGCCCGGCCTTTCGCCCGGGACAAGGCCGGCAATAACAGGCTCGCCAAAATGGCGATGATGGCAATCACCACCAGCAATTCGATCAAGGTGAAGGCCGCCCGTGGCCAACAACGCTGAAACGTGATACGAAGCGGTAACATGGCTCGCGCCGGGTCTTTAGCAAAAAAGGCAGCGCCTGTGTCCAAGCCCAACTTTGCACCCTGACAACGGCGCGCTGATTGCATGAACTAAAGTTCAACTGCGTTCATTGTCAAACGAATTATTGGCCGCCGGGCCGTTTCGGGCGCATCTCGGTTGTCAGGAAGTCCGACGCGGGGGTTGAAAAGCTCCAAATTCCAAGCTCCAACCTCCAGAGAAACATCAACCACCAGGTCTCAAAGGGCGCCGAAGCGTTGTTGGGTGCTTGAGATTTGTAGCTTCTCTGGTGCTTGGAGGTTGGAGCTTGGTGCTTGTTCCTTACCTTCGACCCGCCTAAAACAACGGCGAACAGAATATCTCAGACGGGGTCCATCAACGCGGCGTAGCGCAAACCCCGCGTGCTCACGCGCATCACCGCAAAACCGAACTGCTCCATCACCGCCTCGTAAATTGCCGCGCCGGTCAGGATGACATCGGCGCGCTTTTTTGGAAGGCCGACGATTTCCTTGCGGTCGGCCAGCGGCAGACTCCAAAGCCGTTTCAGGTGCGCGCGGAGCTGCGTGAGCGTCAGGCGCACCGCTTCGATGCGCTCGCGATCATAATCCTTCAGCTTCGCTTCCAACCGGGCGAGGATGGTGGCGGTGCCGCCGGCGCCGACGAGGAGAATCGGGTTGTCCGGGGCGTCCCCATGAGTTTCACGCTGCAGCGCGGGTCCGAGCCTTGGCCGCACTTCGTTTTCCAGGAATTCCTTGAGCCACTTGCGACAGGCCGGGAGCTGCGCGGGTTCGGGCGGGTCGCTGGGCGGGATTTTTTCCATCAACCGCACGGTGCCGAGCGGGAAACTCTGGCGGAAATGCTTGTGTTCGCCGCAGCCGAGAATGAATTCCGTGCTGCCGCCGCCCACATCCAACAGGAGTAACGGTTGCTTCGCCAGGCCGGGGTCCGTCGTGACGCCCTGAAAGGCCCAGTCGGCCTCCTGCTCGCCGGAGATGATCTCGACCTTGAGGCCGGACGCCTTTTCGATGGCCGCAGTCAACTCCTCCGGATTCACGGCGTCGCGCGCGGCGCTGGTGGCAACGACGCGCACGGACGCGGCGTTCATCCGGCGTGCCGTGGCGGCGAATTGCGTGACGACGCCGGCCGTCCGGGCGATGGCCTCGGGCAGCAACCGGTGCGTTTCGTAGAACCCTCTGCCCAGCCGCGTCTGCCCGCTCTCTTCCAACAGCGGACGCACGTCATGTCCGGCCACCTCGGCCACCAGCAGCTTGACGGAGTTGGTGCCGACGTCAATGACGGCTCGGCGCGCGGGCGGCATGCGGTCATTAGAACAAAGGCTGCCGTGCCGCCCAAGTTAAAAAACAGGTGACAAGTTATTCGCCGCTTGTTCCCCGGCGCGTTTGAGTAAAAGATCGTCAAACCCGGTGGCCGCACGGGTTTGGGTCGCTTTACCAGCCCGTTGAAAAACCCTTCAATTGTAGCCGCCGACGTTAGTCGGCGCTGATTTCCTGAGAGTTTCGAAGGCGTTTTGCGCCGACTATCGTCGTCGGCTACTTTTTTAACGGGCTCTTAGGCGCGCTTTGACCGGCGGCGGGTGGACGATTTGTCACGCATTTGTAACTTTGCGAACAGGCTGATTTTGCTTCAAGATGCGCCGACGACTTTTTCCGCAGTGAAGGCATCGCCATTCAAACCACAGCATTTCATCAATCGCGAGCTCAGTTGGCTGGAGTTCAATCAACGGGTGCTGGACGAAGCGCTCGACTCCGAAAACCAACTGCTCGAACGGCTGAAGTTTTTTACCATCGCCAGCTCGAACCTCGACGAGTTTTTCGAGGTGCGCGTCGCCGGCATCAAACAACAGATGGAGAGCGAGGTCGTGTCACGAACGGTGGACGGGCTGACGGCCACCGAGGTTTTCCGGCTGATTACAAAACGCGTGCGGCGGATGAACAAAGATCAGTACGCCTGCTGGCGTGAAGACTTGCTGCCGGCGTTGACCCGCCACGGAATTCGCGTGCTGACGGTCGAAGAACTGGACCGCGCAGACCGTGAATGGGTGGCGGACTATTACCGGACGCAGGTCCGGCCGGTGGTGACACCGCTGGCCATTGACCCGGCGCACCCTTTCCCGCAACTCCTCAACAAATCGCTGAACTTGATCGTCCGGGTGGAAATGGCCAAAGGCAGTGAGGCGCTCAAACACATGGCCGTCGTGCAAATCCCGCGCGTGCTGCCGCGCCTGGTCCGGCTGCCGCGGACGGATTCGCGCCAGGACTTTGTTTACCTGGCACATCTCGTGGGCCATTTTTTGGCAGACTTGTTTCCCGGCACTCGTCTGCTCGGGCACTGGCTGTTCCGCGTCACGCGCAACAGCGAGCTTTACATTGACGAAGAGGAGATGAGCAACCTGCTCAAGGCCGTCGAAATCGAATTGCACAACCGGCGGAAAGGCGACGCGGTGCGGCTGGAGATCGAGCGCGAATGTCCCGAACCCATCCGCACGCCGCTGCTTAAAACCCTGGGGTTGGGCGAGGAGGACTTGTACCTGATTGACGGCCCGCTCAATCCGACGCGGTTGATGACGCTCTATCAAGGGGACCATTCGCCGGAGTTGCGCGACCCGCCCTTCGTCGCCCCCGTGGCGAAACCGTTGCGGAAGCAGAAGGACATCTTCGCGGCCATCCGGCAGGGGGACGTTCTCGTGCATCATCCCTATGAAAACTTCAGCAGCGTCGTGGATTTCCTGGAGCAGGCGGCGCAAGACCCGGACGTGCTGGCCATCAAACAGACGCTCTACCGCACGGGCGGCGATCCGCGCATCGTCGGCGCGCTGATGAGCGCGGTGAACAACGGCAAACAGGTGACGGCGGTGGTGGAGTTGCGGGCGCGGTTTGATGAAGCCAAAAATATTCAATGGGCGCGCCAGCTCGAGGAAAATGGCGTGCACGTGGTTTACGGCCTGGTGGGATACAAAATTCACGCGAAAATTTGTCTCGTGGTGCGCCGCGAAGGGCCGCATATCCGGCGTTATGTCCATCTGGCCACGGGAAATTACAATCCCGCCACCGCCCGGCTTTACACCGACTTGGGGCTGTTCACCTGCCGGCCCGAGTTTGGTGAAGACGCGACGAACCTCTTCAACCTGCTCACGGGCATCTGCCAGTTCCAGGGCATGAAAAAGCTGATCATCTCGCCGTTCGATCTGCACGAGCGCATGGTGCGACTCATCGAACGCGAAACCGTAAATGCCGGCAACGGACTGCCCGCCCGCCTCATCGCCAAGATGAATTCACTGGTGGAGCCGAGGATCATCGAAGCACTCTACCAGGCGTCGCGGGCGGGCGTGAGGATTGAACTGATCGTGCGCGGCATCTGTTGTCTGCGGCCGGGCGTGAAGGGCTTGAGCGAAAACATCACCGTGCGCAGCATCGTGGACCGGTTTTTGGAGCACAGCCGGATTTTCTACTTTGAAAACGCCTGCCAGCCGGAGGTGTTCCTGGGCAGCGCAGACTGGATGCCGCGCAATTTTTTCCGGCGCATCGAAGTGACCTTCCAGATCGAAGACGGCAGTTTGCGTGAAAGAATCATCAACGAGATACTGACGACCTGTCTGGCGGACAACGTCAAAACCCGCTTTCTACAGTCCGACGGTTCTTATCAGCGCGTCCCCCGCGCGAGCGGTGACTTGCGGCGACGAAGCCAGTCGGAATTCATCGCGTTGGCCGGCGGTGAAAAGCCGCGCGCGCGGGTCGCAGTCGAAGGTCGGCCGAAACACCCACGAGTTCAGCTCGCCCCGCCGCCCTAGGGAGCCGGCAACGAGTGAAATTCGTGCTTGGCGGACACCCCCCTGACTGCGAAATCTTCCGCATGGGACAGCAGCTTCAATCAGGCACTCCAGGTGAAGCGCCTGCGCCCGAGGTGTTGAAACATCTGGCCGGCTCCCTTGAAACCCAGTGGCGCCGCCACCAGAAAAAGTTGAAACGCTGCCAGCGCCATTTCTCCGAGGCGGCGGTCCACCATTCACGCGTCGAAACCCGCCGGCTGCTGTCCACGGTCGAATTGGCCGGCGCATTCCTTTCCGCGGGCGCGACCCGGAAGGCCCGCCGCGCCCTCAAGCAGCATCTGGACGTTTTCGACGACCTGCGCGACACGCACGTGCAATTGCTTTACGTCGGCAGAATGTTGCGCGCCTTTCCGGCGGCGAAAGCGTTTCATGAATTTTTGCTGAAACGGGAAAGGCGCTTCGACCGCCGGACGCGGAAACAAATCAGGCGCATCAAGACCCGGCGGTTGGGAAAATCAATCCAGTCGTTCCGCGAAGAAATTGGCCGGCAGCGCAAACGCATTCCCGCCAAACAGGCGTTCAAAGTCGTCCGGCGCGCGGTGGACCGGGCATTCGCGCGCGTGGTACGGCTGCGCGAACGCGTGCGCGCCAAGGACACCGCGACCATTCACCGGACGCGGGTGGCCTTTAAAAAATTTCGTTACATGCTGGAATCCCTGGCACCGCTGGTTCCGGGCATCGCCGGGCAGCAACTCGCGTCCCTGCACCCCTACCAAACCATGATGGGGGACATTCAGGATGTTGAAGTGCTGCTCACCACGCTGGACAAGTTTCTGCGGCGACAGGAGGCTTGCGGCGAACGCCTGAACGCGTTCCGAAACGAACTGTTGCGTCGCCGGCAATGGCTGATCGAGCGTTGCCTGTTGTCGGCCGATATGCTGCGCGCGTTTTGGCCGCCGGCTGACTCTCCCTGCCAGCCGCGCGCCATGAACCCCAAACCAAAATCATCATGAACCTCTTTCTGTTGCGGCATGGCCTCGCCGTGGAGCGCGGAACTGCCGGCTGCGAAAAAGACCCGGACCGGCCCCTGACACCGAAAGGTGAACGCCGTCTGGGGCGGATCGCCGACGCGATGGAGGCGATGGGGTTGACGTTCGACCTGATTTTGTCCAGTCCCTACCTGCGCGCCCGGCAGACCGCGGAGATCGTCGCGGAAACGTTCGGCTTGAGAAAAAAACTGATGTTTTCCGAAGACCTCACTCCGACCGGAGACGCCAAGGCGCTCATCGCCACGCTGAACAAACCCGATCCACGGCCGGACAATGTTCTCCTCGTGGGTCACGAGCCATATTTGAGCGGATTGATTTCGACGCTGGCGACCGGCGATGGGCACAGCGCGATAGACCTGAAGAAGGGCGGGCTGTGCAAATTGGAGGTGGAATCCTTGCGTTACGGCCGGTGTGCAACGCTGGCCTGGCTGCTCACGCCGCGGCAAATGGCGTTGATGATCTGAGGTCAACCCGGGTTGAAGTTCGGCAGAATTTTTCCGACCTCGTCTCCAGCTCCCTCATGAACCGCACCCCCCTCACCCGCCCTTCGGGCACCCTCTCCCCCACTGGGGGAGAGGGATGGGGTGAGGGGGTGCGGTTCATAAAAAAGGCGATTTGCGCATGGCCGCCTACTTTTTTGCCCGGTGGGCCAGCACGGCTGCGCCGGTAATGCCGGCGTTGTCACCGAGTTTGGAGGCGACGATTTCGACGCCATTGATGGCGGCCGCGAGGGCGTGATCCTTGGCCGTCTTGACGATGATGCTCATCATTTCCTCGGCCAGCGCTTCCATGACGCCGCCCCCCAACACCACCACCTCGGGGCTGAGAATGTTGACCAGGTTGGCCACACCAATACCGGCGTATTCCGCAGCTTGCTCGACGATTTTGGCGACAAATTTGTCACCCCGGCGGATGGCCTTGCGCAAATCACCGCTGCGCAAGTCCTCCAGATTGTCACCCAGCATTTCCGTCAACAGCGTCTTCTCTCCCTCTTTGATTCCCGCGCGGATGCGCTGGAAGATCGCCGTCCGGCTGGCCAACGCCTCGAAGCAGCCTTTGTTGCCGCAACTGCATTTGGGGCCGTTGACGTCAAGAATCATGTGCCCGATCTCGCCCGCGGTGTGGTTGAAACCCTTGTAAAGCCCGCCGTTGAGAATCAGACCGCCGCCAACGCCCGTGCCGATGAAGATGCCGATGACGCTTTGCGGCTTGCCCTTCAATTCGACCTGGTGCACGCCTACCACTGCCATGTTGGCGTCGTTTTCCACGACCGCTGGCGCCCCGAGTTGCTTCTCCAGTTCCCGTTTGAGTGGAACGTCCTTCCAGCCGGCCAGATTCGGCGCGAAAAGGACGCTACCGGATTCGCCGTCCACGGAGCCGGGCGCGCCGATGCCGACGCCGCCGATCTGTTTCATGTCCAGGTCCGCCTCGTCCACGGCGTCATGCACGCAGCGCACGATGCGTTCAATGACCGCGTCCGGTCCGCGTTGCGCCTTGGTGCTGACCTTGGCCGTGGCAATGCACTCCAGCGAGGCATCAAACGCGCCGGCGAGAATTTTCGTGCCGCCGAGGTCAACCCCGATGACGAACCCGCTTTTACTGGTGGCTTCAGGCATGGCTACCTTCAAGTCAAGCTGCCGTTTGCTTTTCGCCGGTATCGGACCGGTTACAAGCTGGAAACTATTTTCCCGCCAGCACGGCGCTGATCTTTCTTTTTAATTCTTCGTTGACCTCTTCGACAGAGTGCGTCGCATCCACAATGGTAAAACCGTAAATGCGTTGCATCCTCCGGAAAGCCGCCTGCATCGCGGTCTGGTATTTCACGAAGCTGTCAAACATATCGCGCGACAGGCCGAGGTCCATGCCGCTTTCCCAGTAGTCCAGCGTGGCGTTTTTCGCCAGGTTGCGCTGGACCAGTTCCTCCGGATTGATCGCCAGATAAAACACCGCGTCCGGCTCCAACGCGATGCCATAAATGTTTTTCAACCAGGCCTCGTCCATGCCGCGCACCAAGTCGCGTGCCATGAGGGTGTAGATGTAGCGGTCGGCCAGCACAATGAAGCCGGCCCGGAGCGCCGGCAGGATGATGTTTTCCAATTGGTCGGCGAAATCGGTGGCGTAAAACAAACTGAGCGTCGTGCGGCTCAAAATGTTTCCTTGCTGGGCTTGTTCGAGTTCTTCGCTCACCAAGGTGGACCGCTTCAGCCCCACTTGCACCGTGGCGTGGCCCCGGCTTTCCAGCCAATCCACCAGCCGGGCAATTTGAGTGGAACGCCCGGACCCGTCGGCGCCTTCGACCACGATGAGTTTGCCTGCCAGCTCGTCCAGCCGGACGTTCGGGATGGCGTGGCCGTAAAAGCGACGCTGGCTTGTGGGCGGGACCGCGATGTGATTCCGGCTCTTCCTCGCTTTCATTCGACCGGCTCCTCTTCTATTTGCGGACCGTTCCTGACCCGCCGGACTGGCGGCGGCAGCGGCAGCGGGCTGTGCCGCTTGAATCGCGACAGGTCAATGCGCTGGCTGACCAGTTGGCGCACCACCTGTTGCTGGGCTTCCACCCGCTGATTGGCGTCCATCACGATGAAATTGAACTCCGTGCTCATGGCCAGGTATTGCTCAAGGATGCGTCCCTGGAAAATCCGGAAGCTTTCGTAAGGATCATTGGAGAGGCGCAGGTCCATGCCCGCTTCAAAGAATTTCAACTTGGGCCGGCCGTCCAGAATTCGTTGCAACGAGACTTCCAGTTCCGCCTTGAAAAAAAACGTCAGGTCCGGCAGCGCCGCAAAATTGTAAAGTCCGCGCACCCATTCGGGCGGGCAGCCGCGCACCGTGTCGCGCGCGTAGGCCGTGAAAATGTAGCGGTCGCACAGCACGACGTAACCCGCGCGCAGCAACGGCAACAGGTGGCGCTCGTAACGGTCCGCGAAGTCGGTGGCATGGATGAGGCTGAACGTCGTGGGCGTGAGCAACTCCCGCTTCTTGCCTTTGCTCGTGGCGGACTTGACCAGTTCGGACGAGTTCCACTCGCTGAAATAGACTTTGATCCCCTCCGTCTCGAGCCACCGCTTGAGCAGGTAGATCTGCGTGGATTTCCCGGAGCCATCCAGCCCCTCGACGGCGATCAGGCTGCCGGGAAAATTTAATTCAGCGAACGTTTTCATCAGCGCGACGGAAAAACGCTAAAGCGTGCGGAGAGGAAATTAAATGTTTTTTTCGATGGCCGCTGCTTTTCATCTCACGCCGTAAAGGTTGGCCAGCAATGCGAGCGTCCCGAACCGCGCCCCGTTCATCACCGCGCGCACAATCGGAATTTGAATCACCAGGATCACGAGGAAAAACCCGACCTGCGCCAGCTTGTAATAGGTCATGTCGCTCATCCCGGTCAGATAACGGAGCACGTGCGAGCCGTCCAGCGGCGGGATCGGCAGGAGGTTGAAGAAACAAAGGATGAGGCTGATGTCCGCCATCTGCACGGCGAACTGGACGAGCATTTCCGAGTTCACCGCGTAACCCAGTCTCGCCAGCGGCAGGATCGCGGCGGCGAGCAGGAGGTTCATTGCCGGACCCGCCAGCGCGATCAGCACGCTGTCCACGCGCGGGGAGCGGAGTCTCGCCGGGTTGAACGGCACCGGCTTGGCCCAGCCAAAGAAAAATCCGCCGCCCGCTCCCATCGCGCCCATCAAGATGAAAACCATGGGCAGGATGACCGTGCCCAGCATGTCCACATGCACCGCCGGGTTGAGCGACACGCGCCCCAGCCGCAGCGCCGTGTCATCGCCGCACTTCAACGCCGTCCACGCATGGGCAAACTCGTGAAAGGTGAGCAGGATCAACAGATATAAGTAGCCGATGACGCCCGCAATCAACAAATCCAATTGCATCACCGCCACGGTAACAAAAAACCGGGGATCACAAAGCGAAAAAGCTCCGGACGCACCCGGCAGCCGGTGAGCTTTGCTTTTGAAGCTTTGCTTTTGAATTTACACCGGCCCTGGAAGTCCTTAGCCTTCATTCCACTATGCCCGTCTCACTTTCGTCCGCCAAACCCACAACCCGCCGCGCGGGTCTGCTCTCATTCCGCACTCCGCACTCCGCATTCCGCACTCCCGCCGTTCCCACCGTGGACCAGGTCATGGCCGAGGAACGCGCCGCGTCCTTTGCCAAACGCAGCATCAAGACCAGCGCCAAGCTCGCCGGCCTCAAGCTGGCCGTGAGCATGTGCGACCTCACCACGCTCGAAGGCAAAGACACGCCGGGCAAAGTCGCCTATCTCTGCCGCAAGGCCCTCCAACCCGCCGAGCCGAAATACGATGTGCCGTCCTGCGCTGCCGTCTGCGTTTATCCGAACATGGCGAAATACGCGCGGAAGTTTCTCGGCGACAATTCACCCGTGAACATCGCCGTCGTCGCCACTGGATTTCCCAGCGGCCAATATCCGTTACCCACCAAGCTCAACGAAGTCCGCCGCGCCGTCGCCGATGGCGCGGATGAAATTGACATGGTCATTGACCGCTGCGCCTTCCTTGCTGGCGATCACGCCAAAGTTTTCGACGAAATCGCCGCCACCAAGGAAGCCTGCGGCCCGGCGCATCTGAAGGTCATTCTCGAAACCGGCGAACTCGTCACCTACGACAACGTCCGGCTCGCCAGCGAAATCGCCATGCAGGCCGGCGCAGATTTCATCAAGACCAGCACCGGCAAAATATCGCCCGCCGCCACCATGCCCGTCACGCTCGTGATGCTCGAAGCCATCCGTGATTATTTTTTCGCCACCGGCATCCGCATCGGCATGAAACCCGCCGGCGGACTCCGCACCTCGAAGCAGGCGCTCGCCTATCTTGTGATGGTCAAGGAAACCCTCGGCGACGACTGGCTCACGCCCGGCCTGTTCCGCTTCGGCGCGAGCACGCTCGTGAACGACGTGCTCATGCAAATCGCCAAACAGGTGGATGGAAATTATCAGGGGCCGGATTATTTCTCGCTGCCGTGAATCAACGGACATCGAGGTCTTGACTTACCGAAGAAAAAACCGCCGGGCGAAGGCTTCAAACGCGTGTCGCCGCCCTTGATCAGGATGGATGAAACGGTGAAAGAAGGGTCGATGATTCGCTGAATTCCCATTAATCTGCCGCCCGCTGTAGATGAACACTGGCACCGGACAGCGCAAACTCGCCGCGCTCATCCCGCTCTGCGGGACGGACATGGCGGGCTACAGCGCGCTCGACCAGCGCAACGAGGCGCTGGCGCACAACTCCAGGCCGGGGGAACAGCCTCGTCTGCATCGCTCCGCCGGGGCTTGAAAACTTATGCCTTCCGAAAACACCGAACACCGCAAGCTCGCCGCCATCATGTTCACCGACATGGTCGGTTACAGTTCGCTCTCGCAGCGCAACGAGGCCCTCGCGCTGGAACTTCTCGCTGAAAACCAGCGCCTGCTACGCACGCAGTTCCCGCTGTTCAACGGCCGCGAAGTGAAGACCACCGGCGACGGGTTCCTCGTCGAGTTTCCCAGCGCACTCCGGGCGACGCAGTGCGCGGTGGAAATCCAGCGCGCCGTCGTCGCGCGCAACTCCACCCAACCCGCCGAGCGCCACATCCACGTGCGGATAGGCATCCATGTGGGCGACGTGGTGCATCGCGAGGCGGATATAGTATGGCGACGGGGTGAACATCGCCGCGCGCATCGAGCCGCTGGCCATCGGGGGCGGCATCTGCCTGTCCGACACCGTGTATGCGCAGGTGCGCAACAAGCTGGACGTGGGCTTGACCAAGCTGGATTCGCCCGAACAGAAGCACATCGAAGTGCCGATGGACGTTTACCGCGTCGTGCTCCCGTGGGATAAGCCGGGTAGCCGCCGACGTGAGTCGGCGCATTCTGAACGCGGGCCGGGAGATCAGCGCCGACTGACGTCGGCGGCTACGAAGGCGGTTTGGATCGCCGTGCTCGTCCTGCTCGCCGTCGGAGTGGGCTGGTGGCTGTTTCATCCACCGGGCCAGGCCGCGAAACCGGCGGCGAATCCACCGGCCAACGCTCCGGGTTCGCCCGCCGCCGCCGCCACGACCAGCGCCACCGACCAGAAATCCATCGCCGTGCTGCCGTTTGTGAACATGAGCGCGGACAAGGCCGACGAGTGGATCAGCGCCGGCCTGACGGAGGAATTGATCATGATGCTGGGCCGCACGCCGGGTTTGCGCGTGGCGGCGCGGACTTCGACCTTTTCGTTCAAGGGCAAGAACGAAACGGGGCAACGCATCGGTGACGCGCTCAAGGTGGACGTCGTGCTCGAAGGCAGCGTGCGGCGCGCGGGCAATCAACTGCGCATCACTGCCCAGCTCATCAACGTGGCCGACGGTTTTCATCTGTGGTCGGACACGTTCGATCGGAAGGCGGAGGATGTGTTCGCGATCCAGACCGAGGTGGCGCAGCGGGTGTAGGAAGTGTTGAAAGTGAAGCTGCTGGCGGGTAGCAGCCCCAACGCCACGCTCGCCGGGACGGACAATTTGGAGGCGTACGATCTGTATCTGCGCGGACGGCACTTCTGGAACCTTCGCACCGGCGACGACGCGCAGGGCGCCGTGGGTTTGTTCCAGCAAGCCACGGAGAAAGATCCGAAGTTCGCGGCGGCTTATGCCGCGCTGGCCTCCGGCTACTCGATCCTGCCGGAGTACGCCGCGGTGCCGGTGCGCGAGGCAAATCCCAAGGCGCGGGCGGCCGCCCGCCGGGCGCTCGAACTGGATGGCCGGCTGGCCGAAGCCCACGCGGTGCTCGGCAGTTGCGCGCAGGCTGATTGGGATCTCGTGGGGGCGGAGCAGGAGTATCAGGAAGCGCTACGCCTGAACCCAAACCACGGCACCAGTCACCAATGGTATTCGTCCCTCCTGAGAGATCTGGGAAAAAATGATGAAGCCCTCGCTGAGATTCGCAAGGCTCAGGCGCTGCACCCACTGTCCGCCGTGATTCAAGTAAACATTGGCGTGCGTCTTTATCATGCCGGTCGGTACGACGAGGCGTTGGTCGAGGCTGACAAAGCGCTCAACCTTTCACCGGACTTCCTTCGTGCCTATGAAATGCGTGGGCGGATCTTCCTGGCACAAAACAAACTTCAAGTAGCCATTGCGGAGTTTGAAAAAGTTCAGAAGAAGACAGGTGACACGCCTTTCGCCCTTGGCAATCTAGGCTACGCTTATGCCCTCGCCGGCCGGACGAATGAGGGGCGGCAAATCCTCGAAAAATTGATGAGCATCTCGGCCAGCGGCAGTTCCGCCTTCGGTGAAATTGCGTTGTTCACCAGGGACTGTGTGATCCGGATCAAACTTGGGTCTGGTTGGAGCGTGCGGTCGAGAGCCGCGGCCAGGATCCGCGGCATTGGAAAGCCAATCCGCTGATGGCCGGCCTGGTCAAAGACCCGCGCTACGCGGCATTGCCCAAGAAATTCGGCTTGGACAAATGAGCGCCGGCACCGAACAACGCAAGCTCGCCGCCATCATCCCGCTCTGCGGGACGGACATGGTGGGCTAAAGCGCGCTCGCACAGTGCGTCCAGAGCGCAGTTCCAGGAGGAAGCCTTTCCCGCCCCCGCCAGCATACTTTACAAACAGTCCGGCCAAACGCACACTGCGCTGGCATGATTGACCGACCGTTTTGGCTGCAACGAATCGAAGCCGCCTGGAAGGAAGCGTCGATTGTCTGGCTCTGCGGCGTCCGGCGTTCGGGTAAGACCACCCTCGCGCAACAGCTCGGCGAGGCCCGTGTCCACTACGTGAACTCCGAGTACGTGCTGCGGCAGAGTGGCGGCCAGTTGGAAGTGACCCGCACGGCCTCGGCCCTGGGCATCAGCCGTCCCACGGTGGAAAGTCATCTGCAAGCTTTGGAAATCACCCGTGCGCTCACGCTGGTGCGCCCGTTTCACGGCGGCGGGCAGAAGGAACTCGTCAAGCAGCCCAAGGCGTATGCGTTTGACACCGGCTTTGTGAGCTTTGCGCGCGGCTGGGACCCGCTGCGCCCCGAAGACTGCGGCCTCCTGTGGGAACATCTCGTCCTGGAGAATCTCCAGGCCGCCTTCCCGGACGAGCCTGTCCGCTACTGGCGCGACAAGGCCGGGCGTGAGGTGGACTTCGTGCGCGTGCGCTCGCGCGATGAGGTGGATGCCATCGAATGCAAGTGGGACGCGAGCGGATTCGACCCTGCGGCTCTCAAGGTCTTTCGTACGCATTATCCCAAAGGGCGCAACTACCTGGTGACGCCACTAACCGGCTCGGCTTACCTCAAGCGCTTTCAAACCCTGGAAGTCAAAGTTTGCAGTCCGACAGGCTTGGTCTAAAGAAAGACGGGAACGCCGTGCCCAACTCCAACACCGAACAACGCAATTTCCCGAAAGGCAGTCGCCTCGGTCCCTGCGAGATCGCCTCATCCGTTGGCGCGGGCAGGATGGGTGAAGTATTTTGCGCGCGCGACACGCGGCTCAATCGCGACGTGGCGGTGAAGACAAAAGTTGATGCCCTCTTCAGACAAAAGTAAGGCCGCTCGGCGCCTCCGCCTGCGTGTCACCGCCACGGCGGAAACCATTTTGCGCGGCGGCCATCCGTGGCTTTTTGCCGACAGCATCCGCGAGCAGAACCGCGATGGACAGGCTGGCGAACTCGCTGTCATCTACGACCGCAACGATAATTTTCTCGCCATCGGCTTGTTTGACCCGGAATCGCCATTGCGCGTGCGCATGCTCCACGCCGGTAAACCGGTGACGATTGATGGCGCTTGGTGGCGCGAAAATCTTTCCAAAGCAATCCGCCGCCGCGAAAATCTTTTCGACGAGCGAACGAATGGTTTCCGTTGGATCAACGGCGAAAGCGACGGCTGGCCCGGTCTGGTGCTGGATCGCTACGACACCGTACTCGTGCTGAAAATTTACACCGCCGCGTGGCTGCCGCGACTGGTTGAATTGGCCGCGCTCATCCGCGACACACTCAAACCAAAACGGCTGGTTCTGCGCTTGAGCCGGAACATTCAGGAAACGGCTCGCAAACATTTTGGGCTGGAGGATGGTTCTGAATTGTCCCGCGAAGGACGCGAAGCAGGCGAAGGCCTAACGGGGAAAATTCCTTCGCGTCCTTCGCGCGACATCCCTCTTGTTCCTTTTCTTGAAACGGGATTGCGTTTCGAGGCCGACGTGGTGCGCGGACAGAAAACCGGTTTCTTTCTCGACCAGCGGGAGAATCGGCGTCGCGTCGAAGCCCTCGCGCGCGATCGCGACGTTCTCAATGCCTTCAGTTTCTCCGGCGGCTTTTCCCTTTATGCCGCGCGCGGCGGCGCGAAATCGGTGACCGACCTCGACATCAGCGCGCACGCGCTTGAAAATGCGAAGCGCAATTTCGCGTTGAACAAGTCCGATGCGAATGTCGCGTCGTGCCGCCACGAGACGATTCAGACGGATGCCTTTGCGTGGCTCGAACAAGGCACCACACAGAAATTTGACCTCATTATTCTCGATCCGCCGTCACTTGCCAAACGTGAAGCTGAACGCGCAGGGGCGATTCAAGCTTACGGGAAGCTCGCTGCCAACGGCATCCGCGCATTGCGTCGCAATGGAGTGTTGGTGGCGGCATCGTGCTCCGCACATGTTTCAGCAGTGGAATTTTTCGAGGCCTTCCGTCAGGCAGCGCAGAAATCCGGACGGTGCTTTGTCGAATTGGATACGACCGCCCAACCGCCGGATCATCCCGCCACGTTCCCCGAAGCGCAGTATCTCAAGTGCATTTACCTGAAAGGTTGAGTTTCGCGGCTTGTTCCCGCGCAATTCTGTGCTACTGTTCGCGCCCCTGTGTCTATCGCAGATGAAATCCAAAAGCGGCGCACGTTCGCCATCATCTCGCATCCGGACGCGGGCAAAACCACGTTGACGGAGAAGCTGCTGCTGTACGGCGGCGCGGTGCAACTCGCCGGCTCGGTGACCGCGCGCAAAAATCAGCGCGCCACCACGTCCGACTGGATGGAACTGGAAAAGAAGCGCGGCATCTCGATCAGCTCCACGGTGTTGCAGTTCGACTACAACGGCTACCGCCTCAACCTGCTCGACACGCCGGGCCACAAGGATTTTTCCGAGGACACCTATCGCGTGCTCACCGGCGTGGATTCCGTCGTGATGGTGATTGATTCGGCCAAGGGCATCGAGCCGCAGACGCGCAAGCTCTTCGAGGTTTGCCGTCAGCGCGGCGTGCCGATCTTCACGTTCATGAACAAGTGCGACCGCCCGATGAAAGACCCGCTCGCGTTGCTCGACGAACTGGAGCGCGTGCTCGGCATCGGCGCGTTCCCGGTGAACTGGCCCGTCGGCAGCGGCGTCGAGTTTCAGGGCGTGTTTGATCGGCAGACGCAACAGATGCATTTGTTCGAGCGCGTGGTGGGCGGTCAATACCGCGCGCCCGTGCAGGTCGGCGGGCTGCATGATGAAATCATCCGCGGCCGTCTCGATGACGCGACGTTTCATCGCACCGTCGAAGAACTCGAAATGCTCGAACACGCCGGCCACGACTGGGATGACGCCGCCGTGCTCGCGGACAAAACGACGCCGGTGTTTTTCGGGAGCGCGATCAATAACTTCGGCGTGCAATTGCTGCTGGACGGTTTTCTGAAACATGCGCCCAGGCCGAAGGGAAGGTTCGGAGTCCCGCCTTCAGGCGGCTCGGCGGATGGTGCACTTACGAACGGGAAGCCGCCTGAAGGCGGAACTCCGAGCTTCATCGCACCCGAACACCCGGCATTCTCCGGTTTCATCTTCAAGATTCAGGCGAACATGAACCCGAAGCACCGCGACCGCATCGCGTTTGTCCGCGTCTGCTCCGGAAAATTCGAGCGCGACATGACCGTGCATCACTCGCGTTCGGAGAAGAAAGTCCGCCTGTCCAGTTCACACAAGATTTTTGGCAACGAACGCGAGACCGTGGACGAGGCGTGGCCCGGCGACGTCATCGGCCTCGTCGGCCACGACAGCTTCGGCATTGGCGACACGCTCACCACCGATCCAAAAATCCTCTACAAAGAAATCCCGCGCTTCACGCCCGAAGCCTTCGCGCACCTGCACAATCCAAACACGGCCAAGTTCAAACAATTCCGCCAGGGCCTTGACCAGCTTTTGCAGGAGGGCGTCATTCAGGCGTTGTATCTCCGCAACTCGTCCATCAAAACGCCGTTGCTCGCCGCCGTCGGCCCGCTGCAATTCGAGGTCGTGCAATTCCGTCTCGAAAGCGAATACGGCGCGGTTTCGCGGCTTGAATCCGCGCCGTGGACGGTCGTCCGCTGGCTGCCGACGGACATGAAGGAAGACGACCTCGACGCCATCTCGCTCCCCACCGGTGCCCGCCTCGCCTACGACATCGGCAAGAATCCCGTCGTGCTTTTCCAGAACGAGTGGTCGGCAAATTATTTCAGCGAGACAAACAAACTCGTCCCGCTCTCCGCGCTGCCGGTGCAGACGGCGAGGGAGTAAATCCGAATGTCCACCATTCTCACCGCCACAGAAATCACCGTCCGTTACGGCGAACGCGCCGTGCTTGACGCAGCAACTTTGGGCATCGAGGAGGGCGACCGCATCGGGTTGGTGGGGCGCAACGGCTGTGGCAAAACGACATTTCTGCGCATCCTCGCCGGGCTGCAAGCGCCGGACAGCGGCGTAGTCTCGCGACGGCGCGAACTGGTGGTCAGTTATCTGCCGCAGGATTTCATGCTGGATGCGGCCAAGTCGGTGGCCGAGAACATCCGTGATGGCGCAAAGCCGGTGCTCGATTTGATCGCGGAGTTTGAATCGCTTCCGCACGACTCGAAGCGGCATGAATTTTTGGAGCATCGCATCCACGCACTCGAAGGCTGGACGCTCGACACGCGCGTTGAAATCGCGATGTCGCACTTGAACTGTCCTGCCGGCGACCGGCGCATTGAAACTCTTTCCGGCGGCGAGAAACGGCGCGTGGCGATGTGTCGTGCCATCGTATCGCTGCCGGACTTCCTCATCCTCGACGAGCCGACGAACCATCTCGACCCGGAATCCATTGACTGGGTCGCGGATTTTCTCGACGAGTTTCACGGCGCATTTCTCGTCGTCACGCATGACCGTTATTTTCTCGACCGCGTGGCGAAGCGGCTGGTCGAGTTGTCGGACGGACATTTCTTTTCGCACAACGGCAACTACACCGATTACCTGCTGGATAAAGCGGAACGCCAGGAAGCCGACGCGACCATCGAGCACAAGCGCCAGATGTTTCTGAAAAAGGAACTCGCGTGGGTGCGCCAAGGCCCGCGCGCACAACGCAGCAAGCAGAAGGATCGTTTCGAGCGTTACTATGACGAGGCGGCGAAGGACGGGCCGGTGATTGAGGAGGAAGTCGAACTTTGCATTCCGCCGCCGCCGCAACTTGGCAATCGCGTCGTCGAATTGAGCAATCTCGCCATGAATCTTGGCGGGCGGACTTTGTTTCACGGATTCAATTTCACGTTTGAAAACGGCCAGCGAATCGGTGTCGCCGGACGGAATGGGCTCGGCAAAACCACTTTGCTTAAAATTATTATTGGCGAACTCAAACCGACCGAAGGCACGGTGAAAGTCGGTCAGCTTACGAAATTTAATTACGTTGACCAAAGCCGCCTGCAGCTCCGCGAGGAACGCACGGCGCTGGAGGAAGTCGGAGACGGCACGGAGTTCGTCATCTTCGGCAACGGGAAGATTTCCCTGCGCTCTTATCTCAAGCGATTTCTGTTCGCCGACGACCGCATCACGACGCAGGTGAAATATCTCAGCGGCGGCGAGCGCAGCCGGCTGTTGCTCGCGCGGATTCTGAAGCACGGCGGCAATTTTCTTATCCTCGACGAACCCACGAACGATCTCGACTTGCCGACGTTGCGCGTACTGGAGGAGGCCCTCATCGCCTGTCCCGGCGGGGCGCTGGTGGTGAGCCATGATCGCTAGTTCCTGGACCGCGTTTGCACCGACGTGCGGGCATTTGAAGGCGACGG
>CAZIFU010000176.1:0-34852 GCA_964539075.1 uncultured Verrucomicrobiota bacterium
CTCGCGCAGGAGTCCGCCAACGTCCTGGCTGCCACCCAACCGTCGGTCGGCATCTTCTATCTGCGCGAGCGACTCCAATATATGCGGCTCGGCGATGACCCCTCTCCGGCCGACCGCACCGTGGACAAACTCGTCGCCACCACGTCGCTTGCCTACGGGCTGGCACGGGAGTGGTCGCTGTCGCTGGAATTGCCCGTGGTCTATGAGCGTTCCTCGCCCACCGGCCGCTCAACCACCGAAGATGTCGGCCTGAGCGATTTGTGGTTGGCGTTGAAATGGCGTCCGTGGCAGCTCGACCTTGGGCCGGTTGACTCGCTGCGTTTGGCAGTGGTCAGCGGGGTCGAGATTCCCAGTGGGGATGGAGAGTTCTCGAGTCATTCGTTCGACCCGTTCATCGGCGGGGTTTTCACCGGCATCCTTGGCCGCCACGGGTTCAACGCCGCTGCGGTATACAAACACAACAACGGGGGCGCCCCATATAGCACGCGCGCGGGGGACGGTCCGGCGGATGCCCTTCGGTTGGAAGGGTCTTATCTGTTCCGGCTGAACCCTGCGGCGTATGCGGTGGACACAACCGCCGCCACCTACCTGACGTTCGAGGTCAACAGCCTCTACGAGACCAACGGCGATTGGGAGTTGATCGTCGGACCGGGCATCCTCTACGAGGCGCGGACGTTTGCCCTGGAGGCTGCGCTGGGCCTTCCCGCCCTTCGGGCCGCCGGCGAGCGACCGACGACGGAGTTGGTTCTGACCGTTGGCGTGCGGTTTCTGTTCTGAACGCCGGTGCTTGGCCTGACGGAAATGCAGAAAGCGCCGCCGCTCCAAGCCGCCCGTCAAAACCACTCTTAAACCATGACTACACGCGTCGTCATTGAAATCATCATCATTCTGTTACTGCTGGTGGCCAACGGCGTCTTTGCCATGACCGAGATGGCGGTGGTGTCGGCGCGCAAGGCGAAGCTCAAAAAACTCGTTGAGGCCGGCGTACCGGGCGCGCGTATGGCGCTGGAGTTGGCCGAGTCCCCGAACCGCTTTTTGCCTACCGTGCAGATTGGCATCACGCTGGTGGGTCTGCTGGCGGCGGCCTTCGGCGGCATCACGGTGGCCGAGCAGATCGCCGCCGCGCTCAAACCGATTCCGGCGCTGGCGCCGTACGCCGAAGCCCTGGGCCTGGTCGTGGTGGTGGTCGCGCTGACCTATCTGTCCTTGATCATCGGCGAACTTGTCCCCAAGCGCCTGGCCCTGGCCAATCCGGAAGGCATCGCGTGCCGCTTCGCGCGTCTCATGGATCGCTTGAGCTGGCTGGCCCGCCCCGCCATCTGGGTGCTGGGCGTGTCCACGGACGGGGTGCTGCGGTTGCTCCGCGCCCCGCCGCAGAAAGCCGACGCGGTTTCGGAAGAGGAAGTGAAGCTGCTGCTCCAGGAAGGCATGGAAGCTGGTGTCTTTCACGCGGCCGAGCCGGCGATGGTGGAATCCGTGCTGGCCTTCGACCGTCGCCCCGTTCGGGACATCATGACCCCGCGCGAGAAACTCGTGTTCCTCAACCGGGACGACTCGCACGAAACGGTGTGGCACAAGATCGTCGTGTCGGCCCATTCGCATTTTCCGGTCTACGAAGGCAGCCGGGACCGGGTGGTCGGCGTGGTGTCGGTCAAGGGCATTTACGCCAACCTCGCCGCCGGAGCCGGTGTGAAGCTCGCCGACTTGATGACGCCGCCCGTGCTCGTGCCCGCGACGCAAACGGTGACGCAGTTGCTGGAAGGTTTCAAAAAGACCGGGCGCCACCTCGCGCTGGTGACGGATCAAGCCGGCAGCGTCGTGGGCCTGGTCACGCTGGTGGATGTGCTCGAAGCCATCGTGGGCGAAATCCCGTCGTTGGAAGATCGGCTCAAGCCGGAGGCGCGCCGCCGCGAAGACGGCTCATGGCTGGTGGACGGGCGTTTCGACATGGCCCAGCTCGGAGCGCGGCTTGGCGTGCCAACTTCAGCGCCTGAAGGGCAGTCCGTGGCCGCCTTTGCGACCGCGCAACTCGGAAACGCCCTCCGTGAAGGCGCCTCCTTCGTCTGGCGGGAGCACCGGTTCGAGATCATCGACATGGATCGCCAGCGCATGGATCGCCAGCGCATTGACAAAGTGCTGGTGACGCCGGAGTCACGCCCAGACTGAGGTTGTGGAACATTCACTGCCCAACTTCACGGCGAGCGGACTGGGATTCGCGTTCGGCCTGACGCTCTTGGCTGGACTCGCGACCGGCCTAGGCAGCGCCCTTGCGTTCTTTGCCAAGCGAACCAACCTGCGCCTGCTGACCTGGTCGCTGGCCTTTTCCGCGGGCGTCATGCTTTACGTCTCATTTGTGGAGATCCTGCCGAAGGCGACCGACAGCCTGGCCCGGCACTACAGTTCCTCTGCCGCCGGCTGGCTGGCCAACCTCGGCTTCTTTGCGGGCATCATCGTCATGGCCATCATCGATGCGCTGGTGCCCAAAGCCGAGAACCCGCATGAGTTGAGGACGGACGCCGACCTGCAATTGCTCAAGGCCCAAGGCGGCGCCACCACTGCTCCCACAGGCGAGCAACACCGCTTGAAACGGATGGGGCTTTTCACCGCCCTCGCCATAGCCATTCACAACTTCCCCGAGGGGATGGCAACCTTTCTCGCGGCGCTGGAAAACCCGCAAACGGGCGTGGCCATCGCCATCGCGGTCGCGTTGCATAACATCCCGGAGGGCATCAGCGTGTCGGTGCCGATTTACTACGCGACCGGCCGGCGCGGGCGGGCGTTTATGCTCTCGTTCCTGTCGGGTCTGGCCGAACCGCTGGGCGGCCTGGTCGCGGCGGTGACGTTGGACTGGTTGCTACCGCCGCAAAGCATGGGCCTGGTGTTTGCGAGCGTCGCTGGCGTGATGGTGTATGTCTCGATTGACGAACTGCTCCCCACCGCGCGCCAATACGGTCGCAGCCATGAAGTCCTCGCCGGGATCGTCGCTGGCATGGCACTGATGGCGGTGAGCCTCTTGCTGCTGAAGTGACGGAGCCGCAGAGCGTAGCCCTGAGCAAACGATGCGCTACCGCCCCCTGTTTCGCTGGTTTGCAGACTCACTCGTCTTCCGCTTTCTCTCCCTTTTTTCCTGAAAGTGCCTCGATACTGCGCAAGGCAAGAACTGCGGCCACAATCCCCACGATCAGGAGCACCGCGAGTCCAACCTCGCCCGATGCCCAGGCGATTGAATCCAGGAGAGTCCAGACGCTCCTGAAGATCAGAATCGAGGCGCTGATGAGCAACATTTCCATCCAGATAATTTTTTTCATTTTCATATTTTGGTCTGATTGATCCTTGGCGCTGCTTCGAACAAAACCTGTGCTTACCGGCCAGCCGCCATAGCCCGGAAGTGTTTCACTCGTTCTTCGACGGGCGAATTCGCGCTTAGTATCCGCGGGCGAGGCAGCGCGGCAAGGCTTTTGGCGAGGCCTTCCCGGCCTGGAACTCGGCGGCGCGACGCTGCTGGGCGTCTTGTCGGCCAGCGCGTCCTACATCGCCGCGCCGGCGGCCATCCGCATGTCGTTGCCCGAAGCGAACCCGACGCTTTACCTCACGTCCGCGCTCGCGATTACTTTTCCTTTCAACATCACGCTGGGCATTCCCATCTACCTGGAGATCGCCCGCAAACTCTATTCCTAAGCCATGACCACGCACGCCATGAAACTGGTGACCATCGTTTGTGAAGCTTACGCGAAGGCGGCGGTGACCAAACTCCTGCGCGACGTCGGCGCGCACGGCTACACCCTGTTTGCGGTCGAGGGCGATGGCTCACGCGGCCGGCGGGAAGCGGACATCCCGGAGTTCACCAACCTCCAGATCGAAGTCATCGTGCCGCCGGAAGTCGCCCAAACCCTGCTTACGCGTTTGGAAAAGGAGTTCTTCCCGCGCTACGGGATGATCGCCTTTGAATCGGACGTGCGCGTGCTGCGCCCGCACAAGTTCTGAAACTCACTGCGCCCGGGTCAATGCGGCGTTTCAACGCATCCAACCAAGCTCCGCGAACCACCCGATGGCGGGCTGCTCGACAAGCTGGTCTTCGGTGTAAGCGTGGGGGGAAAGGCTGGCTGCGAATTTTGTCCGCTATCGGTTTGGCGTTAATACCCTCATTACTACCCTCACTTACGAGTTAATACCCTTACTCCCCGAATACTGCCAGCGGGCCGCCGGGCCTTTGCCACGGCAGGACGCCTCGCCGGCCGCTTTCAAGTCCGTGAGCAGGGAACGAATCCATTCGCGCCCCACACCGGGACAGGCGCGTTCGATTTCCGCCAGCCGGAAATCTCCGGGCTGTTCACGGATCGCCGCGAGCACGAGTTCCGCTTTCGCGCCGCGCGGCGCTTTAACCTGACCCGCGCGCTTTTCAAACTCGACGTAGCTGCGGCGGATGATAGCGAGGAGGAAATTGAACCACGGCGTCAGTTCGTGTTTGCCTTCATGCCAGCGTTGGGAACTGCGGTGGAGACATTCGTAATAGTCCTCCTTCGATTCCTCCACCATCCGCTCCAGGCTGACGTAGCGGCCTGCTTCGTAGCCGTGCTGGTAAAGCGCCAGCAGCGTGAGTAACCGCGACACGCGGCCATTGCCATCGCGAAACGGATGGATGCACAAAAAATCCAGCACCAGACCGGCAATCGCAATCATCGGCGGGATATTGTCCTGATCGAGCGCGTAACGGTAGAGCAAGCAAAGCTCCGCCACCGCCGCAGGAGTGTCCTTGGCCTTCACGCAACGGAAACGGATGACCGGCGCAGCGCCTGGAACAAGCTGGATGACTTCGTTATCCACCTTCTTGAATTGTCCGGCGTCGCCGCTGGCGGACTGGCAGAGCGCGTGCAACCGCTTCAATGTGTCCGGCGTGATGGCGAGCTTCTCGTGCCGCGTGTGAATCTCGTTCAAGGCCCGGCGGTAGCCTTGCACTTCCTGTTCCGAACGGTCACGCGGCTTGGTGTTGCCCAGGACGAGCGGGCGCAGACGGCCGGCGGCGACGGTGACGCCCTCGATGCGGTTGGAGGATTCAGTGCTTTGAATGAGCGCCATCTCGCGCAGGGCCTTCAACACCTGCGGCGACTGGCGGGTGTAAAGCTCCTGCTTGCCCTTGGACTCGGCGATGTCATTGAGCAGCCAGGCGGTGCTCATCGGCACAGCGAGGTCACGAAGACGATGGTTGCGGAAGGTCATCATGGTTTTGGTTCAATACGTTTTCAAGTTCGCCTGTCTCAAATAAATGGTAGGAGACGACGTGAGGAGACTCTGACTTTCCGCCGGAGATAGGGTAAGGGCGATCCAAAGCATGGGGGCGATGATGCGGCAAAGTCCGGCGAGTGGCGAGCGGGTTTTCTCCGGAACGCGGCAGTCGGTCGCCCAGAACGCCAACGGCGTTCCATCATTCAGCCCAAGGTTGGAGCGGAGCGACTACCTTGGGGGCATTGTCCAAAAACACCCCAACCCCAACGGGGTTGGATCAAATCGTCGGGCAACGGTGGTGCAACCCCGTTGGGGTTGAAAATCATTTTTGCCGATAACCCAGGGTAGTCGCTCCGCTCCAACCCTGGGCTGATTGCTCCAACGCCGTTGGCGTTGCGGAGGGCGGGTGAGAACCTCTGCCAGCAATCCGGCCACACTTCGGCAAATCCTATCCTTCGCTTCTGAACTACCGATTAGTCTTCCGGCGCGGCGCGGCTAGACTATCCGCAGTTATTGAAAATTTATGACTGAATCAATCTGGCTCTGGGTCGGTTTCAACGTGTTCGTCCTCGCGATGCTCGCGCTGGACCTCGGCGTGTTTCATCGCAAGGCCCACGTGGTGTCGCTGAAGGAATCTTTCGTCTGGACGGGCGTCTGGGTTGCGCTGGCCTTGGTGTTCAATGCCGGAATCTGGCACTACTACGGTTCACAGAAGGGCCTGGAGTTTTTCACCGGCTATCTCATTGAGAAATCGCTGAGCGTGGACAACGTGTTCGTGTTCGCCCTGCTGTTCTCGTATTTCGCCGTGCCGCCGTTGTATCAGCACAAGGTGCTGTTCTGGGGCATCCTTGGCGCGCTGATCATGCGGGCCATCATGATCGTGGCGGGCGCGGCGCTCATCGCCAAGTTCGCGTGGATCATCTACGTGTTCGGCGGCTTCCTGATCCTGACCGGCATCAAGATGATCGTGAAACGCGAGGAGGAGATTCATCCCGAGCGCAATCCGGTGGTGAAGTGGTTCAAGCGGCTCATGCCCGTGACGCCGGATTATCGCGGCGACAAATTCTTCGTGCGCGAGAACGGCATCCGCATGGCCACGCCGCTGTTCGTGGTGCTGTTGCTGGTGGAAATCTCGGACGTGATCTTCGCGGTGGATTCCATCCCGGCGATCTTCGCGGTCACGAAAGACCCGTTCATCGTCTATACCTCGAACGTGTTCGCCATCCTCGGGCTGCGCTCGCTTTACTTCGCACTGGCCGGCGTGATGGACAAGTTTCATTACCTCAAGATCGGCCTGGGTGTGGTGCTGACGTTTGTGGGCGTGAAGATGATCCTCGCCCACACGGCGTGGAAGATTGACACGCTGGTGTCGCTCGGCGTGATCGTGCTGATCCTCGCGACGAGCGTGGTGTGGTCGCTGCTGCGGCCGAAGAAGGTGAAAATCCCTGCCGGCGGCGCGCCCGGCGCGACGCACCCTGCCTGAAGATGACTGCTGCCATCAAACAGATTGTCGCGAGCAAGGCCTTCCACCACGGCATCGTGGCGGTCATCGTGCTCGCCGGAGTTGTGGCGGGGCTGGAGACCAGTCCCGCCCTCATGGCGGAGCACGGTGGCTGGTTGCACGCGCTGGACCGGATCATCCTCGGCGTCTTCATCGTCGAGGCGGTGCTGAAGATGGCCGCACATGGCCGCCAGCCGTGGCGCTATTTTGCCGACGGCTGGAACGGGTTTGACTTCATCATCATTGTCATCTGTCTGCTGCCGGTGGGCGGGCCGTTCGCGGCGGTGCTGCGGCTGGCGCGGGCGTTGCGGCTGCTGCGGCTCGTGAGCGCGCTGCCCAAACTGCAGTTGCTCGTTGGCGCGCTGCTGAAAAGTTTATCCGCGATGGGCTATGTGAGTCTGCTGCTGGCGCTGTTGTTCTACATCTACGCCGTGGCAGGGATTCATCTGTTCGGCGCGCACGACCCGAAGAATTTCGGTTCGCTGCCGGCAGCGTTCCTGTCCCTGTTTCAGCTCGTAACGCTGGACAACTGGTCGGAGCTGTTCCACGCGCAAACGCCCTTCACGCCCGGCATCAAAGTCGGCATCTATTTCGTCACCTTCATCGTGTTCGGCACGATGATAATCTTGAACCTGTTCATCGGCATCATCATGAACAGCATGGCCGAGATGCACGCGGAGATTGCGGAGCACGACCGCGCCCGGCACGACCGCGAGACCGGCGCGGCCACGCTGGAGGACGAACTGCGTGCGTTGGAGCGCGAGTTGGAGGAAACCCAGACCCGGTTGGCCGGCCTGCGGCGGAAGTGGGCCAGAGCGAGCGCTCCTCCTGCGGCCGAGCGGAAGCTGGAAAAAATCGCCGCATGAAAAAATTCTTCATTGCCCTCATGGGCGGCACAGTGGTCTTGATTGGCGTCGTTATGATTGTGTTGCCCGGCCCGGGGTTGCTCGTCATTGCCGGCGGACTGGCGATTCTAGCGACGGAATTCATCTGGGCGCGGCGGGCGATGCGCAACGCCAAGGGCGCGTTCGCGAAGGCGCGCAGGAAGTCAGGCCTGAAAGAGTGGCTGCGGCGGCGGCAGGCACGCGCTGCGGGAAAAACCGCGCCCGGCGGCTGATCACGGCGTGGGCGCGACCCGTAGCATCACCTCGTTGCGGCGCAGGAACGACGGCGTCCACGGCGGATCAAAGTAGCCATAGACCGGCGTCGCCGAAGTTTTCAAGCCTTGCGCCGCGAGCCAGGTTTGCAGGCGCGCGAGCGTCTCCGCCTCGTGCTGTGCGTTGCGGCCGCCGCTGAAGCGTAGCACGGCGAACCGGCCGTCCGGCAACTCCCGCACCGTCACCGCGCCATCGGCGGGCTTGGGCGCGCTTGCCGCGGTGAGTTTCGCCGGCAGCACAAAGGCCATCGTGCGGTTCGATTCACTGCCGGACATGAACACCGGCGTCGTCATGGCGATTTTCTGCTTCTCCTCGTTCGCGCCGGTGATGAAGCGGAACAGGCGCATGAAGCTGCCGTCGTCCGAGTTGCCGCTGGCAGCCATCGGCGTCTCCACCACCGCGAGCGACGGGTAATCGCGCAACTCGAACTTGCCGTCGGTGCGGACCACCTTGTAGGGGGCGGACTCGTAGCCGCTCCGCATGGTCTTACAACCCACGAAAATTAATCCCGCACCAATCAAAAGTATGACAAACAGGATAATTATTTTCTTCACCGCCGCAGCCTAACCCGCCCGCTGGTAAGAGACGAACACAAACCGCCCACTCGCCGCCGGGAGTTCGGGGGCGCGTTGCCGGTTGTGACATCGCTCGGGAACGTGTAATAGGAATCGGCGATGAACACCGAAGGCATCCTGTTGACGATCACGCTCGCGCTTTGGGCGGCGGGCTGGGTCGTGTTGGGGCACGTGCGGCGGTGCGGGTTGGGCGACGCAGACAAAACCATTTCTGCCGAGCGGCTTTCCATCATCATTCCCGCGCGCAACGAGGAGCAAAATCTTCCCACGCTGCTACGCTCCATCAACGCGCAATCAATCAAGCCGCGCGAAATCCTCGTCGTTAACGACGCCTCGACCGACCGCACCGCCGAAGTCGCGCAACAACTAGGTGCGCGCGTCATCAATTCGCAGCCACTGCCCGATGGCTGGCGCGGCAAGACGTGGGCAGGCCACCAAGGCGCGCAGGCAGCGACGGGCAATTTGCTTTTGTTCCTTGACGCGGACACCTGGTTCGAACCGGACGGCTTGGCGCGGGTGCTGGCCGACTACGGCGGTGGCGCGTTCTCCGTCGGACCGTTCCACGCCGTTCAAGGTGTTTACGAAGACTTGTCGCTGTTCTTCAATATCAACATGACTGTCGGCACGCTGCCGGATGGATTGTTCGGACAAATGCTGCTCGTGGACCGTGAAAGCTACCGCCGCGCAGGCGGACACGAAGCGGTGAAGGCACGCATTCTCGAAAACTGTTTCCTAGCGGAACTCTTCCGGGACGCCGGGGTTCGAGTGAGGAGCGCAACGGGACGCGGCGCGTTCTCGTTCCGCATGTATCCGGCCGGCCTGCGCGACCTCATCGAGGGCTGGACGAAAGGTTTTGCGTCGGGTGCTGGCCAGACGCCGCGGGGCATGTTGCTGCTCGTGGTCGCATGGATGATTGGCCTCATGTTCGCGCCGCTAGGTTGGGCGATGAATGCTGGCTCGTGGAATTGGGCAGTGATGTATCTGTTGTGCGCGGCGCAACTGGGCTGGGTGAGCCGGCGGATCGGCGCATTCCGCTGGTGGACGGCGTTGTTGTATCCCGTGCCACTGGTGTTCTTCTTCGTAGTGTTCGCACGTTCGGCGTTGCGCTCTGGCAAACCGGTCAATTGGAAAGGACGGACCATCCGTGCTGGTTGAACTTTCCATCGCGTGGGTCATCGCGCTGAACGTCCTCGCGTGGCTCGTCATCCAGTTCGGGCTCGCGTGGTCGTTCACTCAGCTCGCGACGGAGCGGTTTGACTATCGCAACTTTTTCGCGCACACCAGAGGCTGGGAGCGCGGCGGACGTTTTTACGAGCGCGTGCTCGCCATCAAACTCTGGAAAGACAAACTGCCGGACGCCTCGCGCATGTTTCGTGGCGGCTTCGCGAAAGCAAAACTGCAAACCGCCACGCCGGAATATCTCGAACACTTTCTGCGCGAGACGTGGCGCGGCGAAGTCGTCCACTGGCTGGCCTTGCTCACGTTGCCGCTGTTCGTGATCTGGAATCCGTGGTGGGGCGTGCTGGTCAATGCGGCGGTTGCGCTGGCGGTGAATTTCCCCTGCATCCTTGCGCTACGTTACAACCGCGCCCGTTTCCAGCGATTGCTCGCCCGGCGACTCTGAGTGATAACGTCGCCGGACTTCAGGGAGACGGCGGCGTCTCCTCGAATTACGACTCGTCGACGTTATGGAATACACCGAAGCAGAGCTGCGCGCCGGAGTCGAGGCGGCGGAGAACTGGGAAACTTACGTCACGGTTACCTGTAGATCATGGGTTGGGCGCACCCCTCACGCCGTCGCGCGTGGTCAGTATGAGCCGTTTTTTCATCACGTTTGCCGCAGATACTCAATGGAATCCGCCCAATTCAAACCTTTCGCCTCTTGCCGAAAACCGATCAGCAGCCGGGACCGCCTCCGGGAAGGGGTAGCCTGAAAGTATACAGAGATGCAACATCCACAGTCCAAACCCAAAATCACAGGGAAGCCAAAAGTGCCATCAGTTGCGATGTTTTTGAACTCGTTTCTTCATGCTGCCACCAACACCTTGACCTCTCGTTCCAATCGCTGGCCCAAACGGTCTTCCACTACTTCCAAATCGTAGTGCGATTGCAGATTCAACCAGAATTGTGCGGACATCTTGAAATACCGACCCAAGCGTAAAGCCGTGTCTGCCGTAATGGCCCGCTGCCCCTGGATGATCTCATTGATTCGGCGTGGCGGGACACCGATGTCCTTGGCGAGCCGGTATTGGCTCAAGTTCATCGGCTTCAAATAATCTTCTTCCAGGATTTCGCCCGGTGTGATGTTTGCCAGCAATTTGCTTTTCATAAATTTCAATGGTAGTCCACAATTTCAACTTCGTGCGCGCCGGATTCCCAGCGGAAACAAATCCGCCACTGATCGTTCACGCAGATGCTGTGTTGTCCCGCCCAGCCGCGTTTCAACGCCTCCAACCGGTTGCCAGGAGGCACGGACATTTCCGAGACTTGCGTGGCTGCATGTAATTGCAGCAATTTCCGCCGGGCGACCCGTTGGATGTCGGTCGGCAACCGCCGCGACACCTGCCCGTGGAAAATCTTTTCCGTTTCCGCGCACGCGAAACTTTCAATCATTTCGCACAACACCATAACGCGGCGCGGTATTAACGCCAAGCGTTATCAATTCGGCCAACCGTGAATTTCGTTGCCGATGGCCCTTCAAACTCGTTCGCCGCCGTCAATTCGACCGTCGAAACAATTTCAACGTCACTTGGCGTTCGGACCACCCGCCGCCAGGTGAAATCGGCCGTCACTTGCAATTTCAACGCGCAACGGTGGCCGTGCGCAAGCACTTCGTCCTCCAAAGACAAAGTTAGTTCGCTACGCTCAGGGAACAATTGGTTCGTGCGCCGTTCGGGGACTCGCTTGCACTCAAGCCAGCCCCACGATGCGCGCGACCATAGACCGTCATCTCTTGGCGAACGTCCACTCCCGCACGCGGCACCGGTCGCTCTCGCCCTGCGGGCTCGCCTCGCGCCGTCACAGGTTGGTCCTAACGTCATCCCCCGGCGCTCGGACGCTTGTAGTCGCGCGCGTAGGACGTCCACTCTTATTCGAACGTCCTCATTGCAATCCACCCGTCACGTTTATTCAACGTCCCACGCGCGCGACTACCCGGTGAAAGAAACGTCCGCGCTAAAGCGCCTCCCTGGGGAAACGGGCGCTTCGCGCCCCGCAGAGACACCGATTATCGAGTCTGCCGCTCACACGCGACAGAATAGCGCGACCCCCGCGCCCCGTTGTATTTTTCCCGGCCTCACAGAGCCGACACTTGCGGTCACTCGCCTGACGCTTCGCGTCCCTGGTCGCCCACCGGCCCGCTTCCCGCCAAGCATCGGCACTGTTCGGCCCGCGCACGATGACTGACTCGCCAGCTTTCCGACCGCTCCACTTCACTACCGCGATCCACTCCGCCGACTACGTGGAACGCTATCGTTGCGTTCCGTCGGCGCGGAAACTGCCGAGACAGTCAAGAAAAGCTCGTGCGCTTCCCGAGAAATGGCCGCAAGGCTTCGCCCGGCCAAGACATCAGCAATAATCGTGAGCACGGGTTCGTTTGCTGCGACTTCAGGCTCGTGCCTCGCCTCTGAGTCTTCGCAAAACAAACCCGACCTCACTCCGCAGACCAATTTAGTCTGACACCTCGAAGGCAGGCTACGCGCCAGGCTTGCCGATCCGCACCCCTTGCGGTCGCAGTCCTTGCGCTTCGCCCTGCCATCGAGGAGTCAGAACAAACGGCGCTCGCGCTGGCGCGCGGCTTCACCGCCAGACACGAAGCGGCGGCAGACTGCCACGCCGTTGCAGCCAGCTCGCAGACTGCCGCCGCAAGAGGTAGCGCCCGTCTGCAAATCGGAATCCACGCGGACCAATTCCGATTCGCAGACCGGCGCAACGCAACCAGCCGACCGCGCAAAAACAATTCGCTCCGTTTGGCGGCTGGCATGGGCGACCGGCAAAACTTACGGTGCTCGTTCCTGCGCGCCTGGGGTTTTGCCTTGCTTCAACCCTACACGCACAACTCGACGTTATGTCTTAATTGCCTCTCCCTGTGCCGCGGGCGCAACACACGACGGGAGTCCTCGCCTTCCAGGTGTTCAGGCCCGGCAATTAAACATAACGCGGGGTTGTGCGTTCCGGGCTTCGAGCGGCGTCACGGCAAGTGCGCCTGACCCTGCGCCCCGCACTTGCCGCGCCGCCGCTCTCAGGCATCGCCCACGCCAGCCGCCGAACTCCGCTGGTGGGTGAGAAGTTTGCGCGGGTCTGCTCGCCCCAAGCCCCCGCCCCTCCCAATGCTAGACCCTCCCATCCCCGAGGGTCGTCGCCGGAAAATAGTTGGCTCGCTCAACTCGAATCGAAACACAACGCGGGTTGGACGGCGCGTGGACAGCAACGCGTCGTCCAAGTTTTCAGGCCGTGTTTTTTCTGCTCTGCGTTTCTTTCCGTCGCCCTCACTTGCCTCGCCGCAAAACCAGCCCGCCCGCTCACGGCGCCTTCTAAAGACTACTTCCGTGGGGGAGGGCTGGCGGCTCGGCTTTTCAGTGAAGGGCGACGGACAGAAGACGCAATGGAGAGCAGAAAAAAAAAGACCATGAAAACAAATCGATAATTGCAGTCGTGGCCGCGGTGGTCGTGGGGGTCGTTGCCGCCGCAGTCCTGCCCGCCTTTATTCGTGCGCGAACTACGTCGGCAAGAGCGCCTTGCATCAACAACCTGCGTCAGCTAGACGGCGCCAAGGAGCAGTGGGGGTTTGAAAAACGCAAGGCGACCAACGATGTCCCAACAATGAATGACCTTAGTCCTTATTTGGTAAAACCAGTTGTCTGTCCGCGGGGCGGCACTTACATATTGGGACGGGTTGGTGAGTCACCGAGATGTTCGATTGGAGGGTCACAGCACACTCTGTGAGAAGGCGGACACTTTGCAAACCCCGAATCCGCCTCCTCACGTCAGCGGCTACGAAGTTTGAGAAATTTCCGGGTTAAAAAGATTGACCATCGAAACGCTGTCTGCTTTTCTCTCCGTCAATCAACGAATCGGGCGGGCCATTCTGCTTCCAATTAAACGAAGCACAACGGTGCCTTGCCGCAATCGCCGCAACCCTCGAGCGAGGAATTCAATGATGGCTCGAACCATCGCAGGCAACCGGACACGACCCCAATGACGCGCGCCATCACCCCCGGCCCATCGGTCGCCGAACCCGTTCACCGAATCGCCGTGGCCATCGTGGATGATGAGGAAGGCGTCCGTGTTTCCCTGAAAATGATTCTGGTGGCGTCGGAGGAATTCCAGTGGGTCGGCTCGTATGCGACGGCGGGCGGAGCGCTGGCCGGATTGCCCGGCGTAAGGCCTGACGTCGTTTTGATGGACATTCGCATGCCGGAGATGAACGGCATCGAGTGCGTGCGCCAGTTGAAAATCAAATTGCCCCGGCTCAAATGCGTGATGGTGACGGGCCTGATTGATTCCGGCACCGTTGGCAAGGCACTGGCGGCGGGCGCCGACGGCTACCTGACCAAGCCCTTTTCGGTGGAGGGCTGCCGCGCCGCCATCAAATTCGCGATGACCGGCGGGATGCCCATGTCCCCCAATATTGCCCCGGAAATCAAGGCGGACATCACCCGCGCCCACCCTGAGCCAGTGGAAGGTTCAACGCTTTCGTTGCGCGAGCAGCAGATCATGAATCATCTGTCCCACGGATTCTATTACAAGGAGATTGCCGACAAGGTCGGGTTGAGCGTTGCCGGCGTGAAGAAGCGTCTCCATCGGATTTTTGGCCGATTGAAGGCGCAAAATCGGACCGAAGCCATCGAGCAATGGAGAGGCGAACGGCGCAAGGGCGTCTCGAAGCGGGTGATCCAGAAATCAGACCATTCGCGGCGTTAGAAGTCATCTCATAAAAGATTGGTCGGAGGGACGAGTTACACAAGTCCCAAGCTGGAGGATGAATTTCAGAAGTCTGGGACTCGTGTAACTCGTCCCTCCGGCTTATAAGACAGCTGTCAGCACGGCTTGTGCCGGAGTTGCCCATTTGATCGAATTTCCTGGGGTAACTTTTGATACCCTTCTCAAGCTTCAAATTTCGTTCATTTTACCTACGTAGTTTTTTCGACGCGCCTGGCAACCCCGAAGCTCGAACCACGAGCGACGACAAGAGCCAGGGTCGGCGGCTCCGCCGGGAGAACACAAAACCTTTATGAATGCTGCCCTTCAGATGACCCGGCTCGTGACCCTCGAAGTAGTTTCCCAAGGTGGGGTCCCGCCTGGGCGGGACCCCACCGAGGTTGGCCTTATGAAACCGCTTCTCGTACTTCTGCTGTCGCTCGGAGCGCTCACTTCGCTCCCGGCAGTTGAACGCACCAATTCTCCTGGTCCGCGGTTGCGGAAAATCGTGCGCGCCGATCACACGACCAATTTGCTGGTACGAATCGGCTCCCAGCAAGTCCGGATCGCCGACACCTGGAACGCCAGCGGCCAGACGTTGGAAATCACGACCAACGGCGCCGTCGGGCAATTCGGACCGCACCAGGTCTTGCTCGCCCCCAATCTCAACAGCAGCGGGGCCATCTTCCTGCAGACCGCCGACGGCAAACGGCTGCGCAGCCACCCGCTCGCACTTGCTTATTATGATGCCGCCACGGGTCGGTCAGTTCTTCTGGCGACTTTGAAGGACACTCGCGGCCAATGGGTGCCGCCCAATCAAATCATCTATCGGGACGCCTTCGACGATCTGAAGGCGGATGTGCGTTACACCTACAATCAAAATTCCTTCGAGCAGGATGTCATATTGCGGCAACGGCCGCCGTCACCCGCCGAGTACGGGTTGAACGTGGCCACGACCCGGCTGGAGATTTGGACGGAATTTTTACAACCGCCGGCACCGCTCAAGCAACCGCGCACCATCGCACTGCGCATTCCCGACGAGACGCCAACGCGGCGCGAAGTGTTTGCAGTGGACGAATCACTGAGTTTTGGCGCGATGAAAGTTGTCACGGGCGGGGCGTTTCCGATCCAGATGCCTCTCCCCGCGGCCACCAATGGCGTCACCGCCGTCCAGCGGAAGGTGCCGGTATCCAAAAGCTGGCAACAAGTGGACGGTCGTTATTTCCTGATCGAAGCGGTTGATTATTTGACGGCCCGGTCCCATTTGCGGCGATTGTCCGCCCCCACCAACTCCCCGGCCGCGCGCCAGGCCGCCGGTTCGGCTTCACCGGTGAGGCGTGTCGCCTCCGCTGCCCGAACTTTTCCCGCTGCGCCTGCGGTCAAACCGCCCGTGGATTCGATTCAACTTGCCCGGAACAATCCAGGGAGCAAAGGCGGATTTGTCCTGGATTACATCATCGTCAACGCCGCCATTACCAACCAGGTTTGGGTGGAGGACAAAGGCAATCTGCCGGCGGGTGCTGTGCTGTACGCCGCAGGCGGAGATAGTTGGAATTGGACGACCAATGATCCAATGCCGGTTTCGGGAACCAACGCGCATCAGTCAGCAAATCGCGCGGGTTTTCACCAGCATTCTTTCGGGCAAGCGACGGTGACGTTGCCGGTGACCGGCGGCGACCGCATGTACGCCTACGTCTATCTGGATGCCACCAACCCGCCCGCCGAAGTCATGTTGCAGTGGCAGGAAGCGGAACTGCGTTGGGTCCAATACTGGGTGGCCTATCCGGAGCCGCAGTACGAATGCTGGTCCGAATGGGTGGAAGATGGCTATCAGGAAGATGGATATTGTGACAACGGCTATTGGGATCCCGAACCCAGTTATGACGATGATGGCAATGAGATTGATCCAGGCAACTGGGTTGATGGCCAGTGTTATGATGGCGATTGGGTGGACACCAGCCACTGGGAAGAAGTTTGCGATTACGTGGATGGTTATTGGGCTGGCTACTGGCAATGGTCATGGAATTGGAATCACCGGGCCTACTGGGGAGTCAGCAACACCAATTTACTAGTGAATGGAGCGGGCAGCGGCCGGTACATGGGGCCACTGCCACCGGTTGGTCAATGGGTGCGGTTGGAAGTGCCCGCCAGTACGGTCGGATTAACGGATCGCCTGATAAGCGGCATGGCCTTCACTTTGTATAATGGAAAGGCCACCTGGGACTACGCCGGGAAGATGAATCAGCAGCCGGATATCGTCTGGGTGGAGGACGCTATTCCCACTGGCGGAATATCCGCCGCCAGCGGTGGTGATTCCTGGAATTGGATTAACAGCGGACCCTCTCCGGTTTCGGAGTCTTTGTCGCACCAATCCGCCAACGCCGCGGGTCGGCATGAACACTGGTTCAGCAACGCGACAGCGACGCTGACGATCGATGCCAATGACGGTTTGTATTCCTACGTGTATCTGGATCCAACCAATCCGCCGACCGAAGTCATGTTGCAGTGGTGTGAATCCCCAGCCAACTGGGAGCACCGGGCCTATTGGGGGGCCAATAGCATCACCAATGTCGGAGTCAACGGATCGGAGAGCCGCCGATACATGGGAGCACTGCCGCCCACCGGTCAATGGGCGCGGTTGGAATTGCCCGCCAGTGCCGTGGGTCTGGAAGGCCGGACGCTCAATGGGATGTCCTTTTCCGCCTTTGGTGGCCGGGCCACTTGGGACAACGCCGGCAAAAGCCGCGTCCTGGTTTCCGATGTGGATGGGGATGGCCTGCCGGACACATGGGAGCGGCAATACTTTGGAGACTCGCGCTACGGGCCGAACGACGATCCTGATGGGGATGGCCTGACCAACGCGCAGGAATTTCAACTCGGCACCAACCCCGACAAAGCCGACACCGACGGCGACGGGATGCCGGATGGCTGGGAAGTGGCGCATGGATTGAATCCGTTCGCGAATGACGCCAATGGCGATCCGGATTATGATGGCGGCACCAACTACGACGAGTACTTGCGCGGGACAAATCCCTTCGACAGCAACAGCTATACCTCCGGCCGCCTGGGCTGCTGGCATTTCAACACCACCAGCTACCTTGGCGAACGGGGACAAGCGCCCTTGTCTTCGCTCAATCTGACCAGCGTGCCGGGTTGGAGCGGCAATGCGGTTGGTGTCAACACGATCAATACAGGTAACAATTCGGGCGGACAGCTCGTCTACCGCGATGTCGAAACCAATGGCGCGGCCAACTTCAACGTAAAACGGGGAACCGTGCGCTTCTGGTTCAAGCCAGACTGGACGAGCGCAAATGCCGGAGGAAGCGGGCCGCCGGGCGAGCCGCGCGTCATGGAAATGGGTTCATACGGAAACACGAATGGCTGGTGGGCGATTTACATCAAGGCGGGGACGGGTGGCTCAGAATGGTGGATGGGCAGTTCCACCAACGCTCTCAGCGAAGGCAAATACCAGTACGCCTTGCTCGCCACCAACAGTTGGCTCTCCAATCAGTGGTGTCAATTCGTGCTGACGTATTCTGCGACGAATCGAATCACGTATATCAACGGTGTTCCCGTTAGAACCAATGCCGGCATCCTGTACTACCCCAACCTGGCAATGCGCAGCAACGGTTTCTCGGTCGGGAATTCCCTTGTTGGAAACTATCTGCCAGTCAACGGTTTCTTCGATGAACTGGAAACTTTCAACTACCCGCTGTCAGCAGCCGAGGTGCGCGACAACTACAATACCGTTGGCCCGAAAACGTTCGGCCCCAGGTTCGAGTGGGGCAGCCGTGATGCCAATGGCCAATTTACGTTTGCGCTCACCGGCGAACCGTCCGGAGCAACGTGGGGCGTTGATGCCACCACCAACTTCATCAACTGGACGACGCTTGGAGGTATTCAACTGACCAATGGCAGCGTGTATTTCACGGACACTCAGGCGACGAATTTCAGATACCGATTCTATCGCGCCACCAACGAGTGCCTTCGTTCAGCGAACTTGTACGGTTACGTTTCCGTCACCTGCCCAAAGGGTGATACCTTGCTGGCCAATCAGTTGCTTGCCACTAATTCGACCGTTCCGAGTTTGTTTGTGGGCGCGCCGGCGGGGGCGGTCGTCACGAAGTTTGATGAAACGACTCAACAATACATCGCTGACGCCCTTTTTACGACTTGGACAGATCCGAATCTGACGCTGGTGCCAGGCGAAGGTGCGTTTTTCAATAATCCGGCGACAAATCCGTGGCGCGTGACCTTTGTCGGCGACGTGCCTGAGGGGACGCTGACGAATTTGCTTCCGGCCACTTTCGCGATCCGAAGCTCAATACTGCCCAAGCCGGGTTTCCTCTCAACCGACCTGGCGTTGCCGACTACCGGTTCACCACAAGCATATCAATGGAACGGAAGTAATTATTTTATCTTTAGATTCTTCCCAAATTCCGGCGCGTGGTATCCTTCCGAGCCATCGATCAAGGTCGGGGAAAGTTTCTTTGTTTTCCGCACCAACACGGCGGCCTGGGTGCAACAACTTTTTCCACCGGGCGATTTCGATACCGACGGCGATGGCCTGCCTGACTGCTGGGAGTTTGCGCATTTCGGCAACCTGAACCAAAAGGCCGGCGGCGACCCCGACGGCGACGGCCTGCCGAACTTCCTTGAAATGCGCTGGCGCACCAATCCCACCAACCCGGATTCGGACGGCGATGGGTTCACCGACCTTTGGGAAAATCAAAACGGCATGTTTCCGGCACTCAACGAAGCGGCCAGCCAGGGCTATTGGCTGCAATACCAATACGACACCGTGGGAAGACTCAAGAAAGTCGGCGCGCTGCAACAGAAAGCCGTGACCTACGATGCGGAGGGCAACATTCAATCCGTGACACCATGAACACGCACCCGAACAGCCGGAGGAATGACATCGTGAAACGCTTCGTTGTGACCATCATCGGATTGATCGCCGGGGTTCTGCCAGTGCACGCTCAATACGGTCCCGGCTGGTTTAATTCCGGCCTGCGAAGCAACCAGACCATCGGTGCAACGGTGGAAAACGGAGCCGCTCTCCAGTCGTCAGGCACCTCGGAAAACCGGAGGCTCGGACCGTTTTCATCCAGTGGCGCGGGGAAAAATGGCGGTGCGCTGGTGAGCGGTCAGCTCAACAATGCGGCTGATGAAATAACTCCGGAGATTGCCGATCTGGCTCGCGGGCTTTTGTATCAACCGGTTAAAATCTACGAGCATGTCAAAAACCACGTGGATTATGAACATTACTTCGGGTCGAAAAAGGGCGCGCACCTGACGATGTTGGAGCAAAGCGGAAACGATTTCGACCAGTGCGCCCTGCTGGTGGCGTTATTGCGAGCCTCGGGATACGATGCGGCCTACCAATTTGGCCTCATGCAACTCCCTTACGATGCGCCAGACAATCGCGACCTCAAGCACTGGTTGGGATTTGCATTTGCCAACACCAACTGCCCGGACACGTACTTTCGAGTCGCAAGCTTTGTGTTGACGCGCGGGACGCCCTATGCGGTTTCTACCGACACTCCAACCTATGGCTTTATCAACACCATCTGCTTTCACCGCATGTGGGTGTCTGTGACGGTTTCCAATGTGGCGTATCTGCTGGATCCCTCCTTCAAGACCTATACGAACTATCAGGGGATTGATCTCGTGGCAGCGACGGGTTTCGACAAAGACACGCTCATGAGCACGGCGGGAGGCACGACCAATGCCACAACCAACAGTGTTTCCGGGTTGAGCGAAGCGAACATCGGCACAAAACTGACGCTCTACACAACCAGTCTGCTGGCTTATTTGCGGACCAACACGATCTCTCCCAATGCCGAGTCCTGCCAGATTCTGGGCGGCAGGCGGCTGGTTCCAGAGACGATCACCACCCTGCCCGTTCAACTGCCGTTTCCGGAATGTTATGACCTGGTTTACGGCGACGGCTTTGGTGGGTATGCCACCATGCCAGTCTCCAGTGTGACTTGGGCCAACATTCCTGAGGTCTGCATGTCCACGCTGGGGGTGGGCTTCTCCGGCAGCGGAACCGACTTTCTGATGCCTTCCCTCAAAGGCCAGCGTCTGGCTCTGACGTTCGAGACCACCAATCAAGGAACCTTGTGGCTCGAGGACAGCATCGTCTTCGCCCAAACGGTCAGCACCGCCAGCAACTATGTGACCGTCTCCATCACCAACAATCACTTTCACGGCTCGGTCTATGTGGATCCGTGGGCCAACACCTGGTCAATTGTTGACGAAGGTTACAACGATCAACCGGCCGATGCCGTGTACAAGCGTTCCGTGGCCAATGCCATTCCGCGCTACGTTTTGTTGTATTCGTTCAATGCGGGCGAACCGCTCCTGCGCAAGCGCCAGGACAAACTGGACGCTTACATCAAGCAAGGCATCCCCTCAACCAATCGGCAGGTCGTGCTCGAATCGCTGTACGTCATGGGGTTGAACTGGATGTTTCAAACCGAGCTGGCCAACCGGGTTGTGGGCGCCCGAACGGGCATGATGCCGCTCTGGCATCATCGCACCGGCCGCATGGCGCAGGAGGAAGGGTTCTATATTGACGTCTATGCCCAATTGTCCAGCTACGCTCCGGCGGATTGGAATTGGACCAGTTTTGACACCGCCTACGGGGTGCTGGCCTATTTTGACAGCGGGCTTGAACACGGTGTCATTGAACAAATGCAGGGCGCCAACGCCTCGGCCGCATCCACCATTAAAATGCTGCAAATCGCCAACACCAGCAACCTGTGGATCTATTTGGCTGGCTCGAACAACTATTCATCGCTGGTCGCGCCATCGCTGGTCAACTATTCCGCTGCCCAGTTGAACGCGTTTTCGAGTTACGTGAACGGTGGCGCCACGATCTTGTTGGCGAAGAATGGCGCGATCTCGCAAAACCATTGGAAAGGCAGTGGCTATGTTACCACCTGGCCCGACTCGCTCGCCATGATTATCTCCGGTAACTATTTCGGCGGTTACAGCTTCGACTTTGGAACGGTCCTTTACAGCCCAATCACCACAATGGCCAACAGTGATCCGCTTCACTATAATGCGGTTCCCTCGACGGTCCTCTCTCCATCTTCTTTAGAACCGGTGGGCATGGCCGACGGTGCATATTGGTTTGATCACACCGACCTGGCCCTCGGCGGCGCTGAACCGCGCGGCATCAGTTTCGCCCGCCATTACGATTCCAACCGCCGTTTCCAGAATGTCGCCCGAATGGGCTACGGCTGGACGCATAACTACAACCTCTATGCGACCGAGCAGAGTTCGGTGAAAGCGGGTCTCGGCCTGTCCACACCGCAGGCCATGGCGCCGTTCCTCGCGGCGACCACCGCGGCCCTCGGAGTTTACAGCAACAGCGTCTGGGCCAAGGAACGCCTGCTCACCGCCTTGATTGCCAAATGGGCCGTTGACCAACTGCGGACCAACGCCGTTGACCTCATCCTCGGCAAGGACACCCTCGAGTTCACCAGAATGCCCGACGGCTCGTTCGTCCCGCCGGCCGGCCAGACGGCCACGCTCACCAATGTCTCGGGCAGCTACAAGCTGCAACTGCGCCACGGCAACACGTTCACTTTTGCCAACACCACCAACACGCTCAAACCCGTCACCGCCATCTCCAACTGGTATGGCCAGTCCATGCAGTTCACTTACGACACCAGCAACCGCCTCAGCACGGTGAAAGACGCGTTCTCGCCGCCCCGCACGCTCACCCTGACTTACAACAGCTCGAATTTTTTGAGCACGGCGACGACCTCTCAGGAACTGGCCAATCGTCAGGTGAGTTTCCTTTACGACAACAGCGCCAACCTCACGAAGTACACCGACCCGGAATCCAGGCAACACACCTACCTCTACGACGCGAACAGCTTGATCACATCCTTGCTCGACCCGCTCAACCGCGTGTTGGTGACGAATTTTTACGACACCTCGGCGCGGGTCTTCGAGCAGTGGAACGAAGGCAATTCCGGCAAGAGTTGGAAGTATTTTTGGAGCGGCTGGTGCAACGCCGAGGAAGACCCGACGGGCGGACGCAAGTTTTATTATTTCGATGACAAAATCCGCATCACCGCGCTTCAGGGCGCCAACGGCTTCGTCTCCCGCCGCGCCTACGATGGGCAGGATCATGTGGTGCTGACCGTTGGTCCCTCGGGCGAAAGCAGCCGGTTTGTTTTCGACTCGTTCCACAATCTGCTCCGCTCGTACGACGCGCTCGGGTTTTTCAACTCGTTCGGCTATGACGGCCAGTTTCATCTCGTGTCCGCCACGAATGCGCGGGGTTTCGTTTCCACATTCGGTTACAATGCGCAGCATGATCTCGTGGCGGTGACCAACGCCTCGACGCTCACAAATTCGTTTGCCTATTATCCCGCCGGGAGTTCCCAGGCGGGCCTGCTCCAATACACGACCGACGGCGACGGCTTTGTGAGCACGAACATTTACGACAGCTACGGGAATCCGGCGGCGGTCCTCAACCCCGGCGGCCTGAGCACCAACGGATTCCTTTTCAGCGCGCGCGGCGATCTGTTGCAAATCACCAATGCCCTCGGCCTGGTGATCACCAACGGCTATAATGCCCGCCGCGAGAAAACCATCACCGTCGCCGCGGGCTTTTACACCAACAGCTTTTTCTACGACGAACCGGGCAACTTGTCCAAAATCGCCGACGGCCGCGGGAACGTGACCACCAATGCTTACAGCCCCAGCAAGGTGCTTCTGGCCAGTTATTTGCCCGCGCTGCCGGCTGGCTCGCCCGTGATTCGCCACCTCTATGATTCCCGCGACTGGCAATACGCCGTCGTGGACCCGCTCAACAATACGAACCGGACGGTTTACGACGCGGGCCAGCGCGTGCGGGCCGCGGTGGACCCCCTGGGGCGCAGCGTCGGCTTTGCCTACGATGCCAGCGGACGGCAGATTGCCGTGACGAATCCATTGCAGCAGACCACGCGCATGGGATACAATGCGCGCGGCGAACAAACCAGCATCACCAATGCGCTGAACAATCGAGTGGCTTTCACCTTTGACAACGCCGGCAATCGCGTGGCTGTGACCAACCGCAACAACAACACCTTCACCACCGTTTACGACGCGGCGGGGCGGGTGGCGACCAATCTGACCCCCGCCGGCAAGGCGACCGTGCTGGCCTACAACGCGCGCGGGTTGGTGACCACCAACACGGAACCCTCCGGCCAGAAAACCACCAACACGTATGATGCCCTGGGTCGGCTGATCGTTCGCGCCGACGCGGTGGGCATCACCACCAACCGCTACAATGCGAACAATAACGTCACCAACATCATCGAGGCGCTCAAAACCAACCGCTACGACTACGACAAGCTGGGCCGCTTGACGACCTGTGTGGACAGCGCCCAGCGAACCAACGGTTACGCGTACGACGCCAACGGCAATTTGATTAAGCTGTTCTATGGAGCGAATGGCACGTCGCCGGTCACCTACTCGTACGACAGCCACAACCGGTTGACCAGCGTGTTGGATTGGACGGGCAGACAGACGCTCTTTGACTACGACCTGGCCGGGCGGTTGACCACAATCACCCGGCCCAACAACACCGTGCGCCAGATGGACTACGACGCCGCGGGGCAATTGACCAACATCGTCGAACGACTGGGCAACGGCACGCCCATCGCCGTGTTCAGGTTCCAGTGGGACGACGCCGGGCGGATCATGAGCGAGTTTCGCGCACCCTTGCCGCACAACTGGTCGGCGCCCGCGCGCAGCCAGGTGTTCGACAATGACAACCGGGTGACGAAGTTCAACAACACCACGCTGACCAGCGATGCAGACGGCAACCTGATGTCGGGGCCGCTTCGCAACGGGACGACGTACACCTTCACGAACTTCGTCTATGACGCGCGCAATCGGCTGGTGCAAACTCTCAACATTCAACAATCAACTCCCAACTACATCTACGACCCGGCGGGCAATCGCATCAGCGCGCGGTTCGGGGCCTTCACGAATGATTTCCAGGTGGCGCCGCTGGGCGGAGTCTCACAAGTCCTTCGGATGTATCCGAACTGGAGCGGCAGCCGGACGTTCATCTACGGCCAGGGTTTGTTGTATGAGCTGGACGCGGCGGGCAACGACTACTACTACCACTACGATCAGCGCGGCAGCACGGTGGCGGTCACCGACGGCAACGGAAACATTGTGTATCGGGCGGAATACAGTCCGTATGGGACGCCGACATTCACGGCTGGCAATTGGTGGACGCCGTTCCAGTTCAACGGCCGTTACGGCGTGCAGACCGACTTCAACAGCCTGCTCTACATGCGCGCCCGCTACTACAGCCCCGACCTGTGCCGCTTCCTGAATGCAGACCCGATTGGGTTCAGCGGCGGAATGAACTTCTATGCATACGCAAACGGAAATCCAATCAGCTTCTCCGATCCGTTTGGGTTGACGCCACTAGGAGAAAGCGATCAAGTGGTGGATCAATTCCAGGAGATTTTTATCACTGGGGACACTTGGTTACATCGCCTCTTGTACACTGGAGAACTAAATCCCAGTCCTGAAGTGTTAGAAGCCGCTACTACTGCTGCCGGAGCGTATGCATATCAATACGGTGCATTACGTGGCTTTTTCATCGGTGCGGGCACAGCCGGAAAACTTGCATCGGGAACCTACATGCCAGGCTATGCCATTGCAGCGGAGTTCAACTGGACAATTGAAGGCGGTTGGGGAGGGGAAATTGAGGCGGGAGGGGGTCTCCAGATGAGAGGATTGACGACATTGGTTGGAATGGGCACGAAACCATTCGTCAGCGAACAAGTCGGATTAGCCGGGAGCTATCAATGGAATGAGTCTTCCGGGGGATTCAAAGCCGGAACGATTGGCGCCCAAGCATATGGTGGGCAAGCGAATAAAGCAGGGGGATACGCGTTTACTGGAGATTTAAGCGATGGCACCGTCGAACTCGGGATTACCTATGGGAATATTGGCCTCGGCATTATTTTTGACCCCAAACGCTTACTAAATGCATTTAAATCTAATCTTCCAGATGCGGAGGAAGACTTCTCGTTTCCAGCCCTGCCACTTCCCCAGAGACGTTCATCTAGCAAGCCGTTTTAAGAAGTGAAGCCGCCAAGAATAGTATATTTATTGACCACTCTGGCATGGGTCGGACTCGGTCTGTGTCTATTTCGTCTGGCAAGGGCTAACTTTGACATGACTGGAAGAGAAACAATTCCAATGGTTGTAATGACGGTGTTGACAATCTTCTTCTCGTACTTCGCATTTCAGCGAGCCAAGTACGACCGCCTTCACACACAGAATGTCACCAAACTCGCAAACGATGTCGTAATAAATCAAGGTGCGACTCTTCAGCTATGGCAAATTGAGGGCGGCAACGCGGTAAAAGTTGAAATCATGCTTTCTTGTCAGGATTGTCAGGCGGACGAAAGCTTCCATTTGAAGATTCTGGATAAGGACGGGCAGATTATCTTCCAAGATTCTTTTGTGCCCGCATTTGGCCGATTTTGTCAGGCAACTCAATTCGCCAAAGAAGTATTACCCTTGAAAATTGTGATTCAGAATGATGGCGCGAAAACTCGCAAGATCCGGGGCCAAATCAAGTATGCAGAAGTTACCTGAGATCTGAACGCTTTTGAGGCTACCGCAAAATGAGTTACCTTCCGGACACCGGCACCATGAAAACCCTGCTCAGCGCCTGGGTGCAGCCTTCGGGTCAATATGTCGAAAATGATAGCGACAGTGACGGGGACGCGGCCATTATAGCGGGCACGTGCAGCCGCGCCACGATCGCGCTGGCGTAAAAGCCACTTCCACGTTGACCGGGCTGGGGTTTGCGCGCAGGCTCCTGAAAAGTCCTTGGAAAGCAGAAAAGCATGTCTTGCTTCCGCTGCAAAGCCCAATTGTTACAAACTTTTTTGGCATCGTACTTTTGGCCAAATTGACGTCGTAAGGTTTTAGGGAGTTGCGCCGAACTGGCATCGTATTTTGTGGCCGAATAACCGCGCTCTGATCGTATGGTTGCGACGGCGTTGGCCATTTTCGGATTATCCGGGAGCTGGGGCATTTTTTCACCGCACTGGCAACGTACGTGGCGACTTCCACGCGGCTTTGCCACACTGGCGTCGTAAGGGCTGGATTTTTGCCGTGGTGCCGGCTTTTGGCCGAACTGGCATCGTACGGCTGCCACGCCAGCGGCCCGATCAGGTTCCCGTGATCTGACGCATGGCGTCGTGGAAGGAGAGGCCGAGGACTTGGACGTGAAAGTCAATGGCGTTGCCGGCGAGGTTGCGCTGCGGCCAGCGCCAGTAACTGTCTTTAACTGTCAAGGCAGGCTGGTCTGCCAGCGCCCAGGAAGGCCGTCAGATCGGCTCACATCAGCCACGGATTGAACACGGACGAAACACGGATTCAATCGCGGGAAACTCCCCCATCCGTGTTTCATTTGTGTTTCAGCTGTGGCCAAAAAATCACCCCACCGGCAGGCCGCTGGCGCGCAGAATCGTTTCCTGCACGGCAAGGTCGTGAGCGGGCGTGAAGGCAAATTGCTTTTCGCCTCGAACCACTTTCGCCAAGTCCGTGAAGTCCGCGTCATAGCGCGGAAGTTTTGGAAAACTCACGTCCTGGTAGCCCTTGCGGTAACTGCCGCGCGGCTGATCCAGCGCGAGCCTCGCCGCCGCCGGTTCCAGCGGACGGATGTCGAACGTGCCGCGTTCGCCGCACACGACGAACTGCCGCCGCGCGCCGCCATCCACTTCCAGCAGCGCGCTGCGCACCGTCACCGTGGCGCGCGGGTATTCGAGAACCGCGAGCATGTTGTCCAGCAAATCATCCTGCGCCTTCGATGAATGGCGCGGACAAGCCGTGACGCGCGCCGGCTTGCCGAGCACCACGAGCACGGCGTCAATGACGTGGCAGCCCAGCTCGAACATCGAGCCGCCGCGATACCGCGCCAGCGCCTGCCGCTCCGCCGCGCCAAGGGTCTTGCTCATCACGGTCTCAATGGAGAAAACCTCGCCGAGCCAGCCGTCACGCACGGCCTGGAAGCAGAACTGAAAGGCCGGGCTGTAACGAAACATGTAGCCCATCTGCACGGCGAGCTTCTGGCGCGTGGCGTCGTCAAGCATCCTTTTGAAGGCCGGCAGCGATTCGCCCGCCGGCTTGTCGAGATGGATGTGCTTGCCAGCGGCGACGCAGCGCGCGGCGACGGACAGCAAATCGCCCACCTCGGTTTCCACCGCCACGGCTTGGAGACCATTCACGTTCAGCAACTGCTCCCCGGTCAGCCACGGCACATCTTGATAGGTCTTTGACTTTTCCGCGCGCTCGCGGCGTTGCGCATCCGGCTCGACGATGCCGACGACCTCGAAGTCCAGCGAGCGGCGGAGCGATTCCATTTTGCCGCCCGCGTGCGCATGGCCGGTGCCGATCTGGCCGATTTTGATTTTCGGTTTCGCAGAGCTTTGTCCGGCGGCAGACAAAATATAATTTGAACTCGCGGCACCCAGCAAGCCAGCCTGGCCGGTGCGCGCCAGAAAATCGCGGCGGGAGAGAGCAGTCATGACGGCGACACCTTATCGCCTGGCAAACCGCCGAAACAAGCGCGGAAGAAAAAAGAAGATCGGACACAATAAAGCCGGTCGGGCCAATTGACAGTTGCCCTCGGTGGCCTCAACCGCTACAATCACTCGCATACAGGGTGACTGAGTGTCCGGTGTTGGCCAAAAGGCGATGTTCGAATTCAAGCTGAGACGCAAACGGCCCGCCAGGCGACTTGGCCGGCGCTAGAACGCGATGGATGAAAGCGCGGCGACGCTCACAATGAGGTGGGTGTGCGGTTCTTTTTCCAACTGCTCTTTTTTGTGCGCGCCCGACAGCACGCCGACGACATGGCGCGCGCCAGCGTTGCGGCCCGCCTGCAGGTCGAGCACGGTGTCGCCGACGCACATCACCCGGTGCACGCTGGTGACGCCGGTCTCCTCCATGGCTCTGAAGATGAGGTAAGGCGCGGGACGGCCCTGCGCGACGTCGTCGCCGCAGACAACCGCATCGACGATCCCGTTCTGCCAGCCGACCGCTTCGATGATGAGGCCGGTCGTCACGCGATCGAAACCGGTATTGAGGGCGACCTTGATGCCGCGCTCGCGCAGCCACTGGAATATCCCGACGGCGCCAGTAATCGGCCTGACGCCGCCCGCTTTAAAGAGCCGTGCAAGGCAATCGCGAAAGTCGTTGAAAATTTCGTCGGTCAGCGCCCCGGCTTTCGAAGTGTGATGCTTGGACACAAAATGCCTGATGGCATCGCGTTTCGACGCGCCGCGCACCGCGCGCAACGCATCTTCGCTGATTTCAATGCCATGCTTGCGTAACACGGTGGTGAAGGCTTCCGGCACCTGGCCGGAGTCTTCGATCGTGGTCCCCGCCATGTCGAATACGACGAGTGCGATGTCTTTCATGCGTTTGCCGCCATCAATCTGAAAATTCCAGCCCAAATTCTCCGCCCGACAGTGCAGGTTGGCAATGAGGGCATCGAATGCGAGAATGAACCGCGCAGCGTCAAAAGCAAATTGCAATCAGTTGACCCAGGCCATGTTCACGGCGATGGCTCTCGGCGGGGACACATGGCGGCGCGTTTCCTGTCTTGTATGCCGACGCTTGCGTGTGGATCGAGCATCAGATGGTTCTCGAGGACGCCCGGACCGGACAGGTGCTCTGGCATCACACCGCGCGATTCGACCGCCAAAACGTCACTGCGGCGGGATCATTGGAATCCACGTTGGGCAAGTTTCTTGAACCGTTCCCGTGGCTAAGCTGGGGGTGAAGAGCCAACGGAACGCGCGCCTCGACCCCTGGCATGCTCGGAAGTTGACCGATCTCGAAATGCCGGCCATGACTCGGCAGGCAGGCTGGAAAATTCGTCCGGCTGGTCAAACACATCGCAATCCGGTTCAATGCAACCAATGAAACTTCCATTCGCATTCGCGCTCGTGGGTTCGCTCGTCGTTTCCGCCCGGGCCGCCAAAGAAGTTGCGCCCGCCCAATCGAAGGTCGCGGGCGCAACCGTGGAATGGATTTCATTTCCCGATCGGCGCCTGGAAGTTCGCGGGCTGCCGTGGCTGGAGGAAAACACGCCCGATCTATGGCGCCTGCCCAAACACTCCAGGAACAAAGTGCCCAAAGGAGTTTGGAATCGGGCCGTGGCTCCGGATGGCGGACGGATTCGTTTCTCCAGCAACAGCTCGCGGCTGGCGATCCGGGTCCACGCGGTATCGGGATCCCAGAAGCCGTGCTTTTTCGATGCCTGCGTGAACGGCCAATACGCCGGCTCCGCCGCTGCGACGGGAGCCCAGGAGCAGGAGCTTGTGCTTTTTGAGCAACCAGGTCGCGCGCTCCGGGAGATCACGATCTATTTGCCGAACACTCAGGAAGCCCGCGTGCTCGCCGTGGGCCTCGACCCGGGGGTCGAGATCAGGACGCCAGCCGCCTTCGCCTTGAAGAAACCGATTGTCTGTTACGGGTCGTCGGTTCTGCAAGGTACCGGCGCCACGCATCCCGCGAAAACCTATCCGGCAGCTCTGGCCCGCCGGCTGAATCTTGATTTTATCAACCTCGGCTTCGGCGGCGCCGGCAAGGCCGAGCCTGACGTCGTTGACCTCGTCAAACAACTGGACGGCTGTTGCTACATCTTTGACCTGGGAAAATCCTACGGTGCCCAGCCGATGGAACCCTACGCGCGCATGCTCGACGCAATCCGCGCTGCGCACCCTGGTGTGCCTGTCTTCTGCGTGACGCCGATCTACTCGACGAAGGAAAGCAACGAGCCTGAATACCGCGAACGATCCGGGAACCTGCGCACCTTGATGCGCGCGGCCGCCACCGAACGCCGCCAGGCCGGCGACCAGTTCATGTTTGTGGTCGAAGGCCTGGAGTTGTTTGGCCCGGCGGACAAGGAATTGTTTCACGATCCGTTGCACCCCAACGACGAAGGCAACGAACGCATGGCGTCGCGCCTGGCCCCGGTGGTGGAAAAGGCGCTCTTCGGCAAAGCCGTGAATTCCTCGCCGGGCAGATAGCCCCCGGTTGGCTGAGGAACGCCACCGAACCGGACGGCGCTGTCCGGTGGGACGATTTCAGAAGAACAACGGTTCCCGTTGCGTTGGCAACCGGTTCAACCCTATTCTAAACCCGAAAACCAGGATGGAGAACCACGGATGGCACGGATGAAGAGGAACTTCTGCACGGAACTCCCCGAACCGATCCATAGCGAGCCTCACGAACGGAATGCTTTCATCAGCCGTGTCATCCGCGAAATCCGTGGTTTCAGCTTCGGAGCTCGGGCTAAATCCATGACTCGCCCCGTGAAATCCATCTTGCGGCTGCTGACCCTTCTCGGCGCGCTCACCCTTTTTGCTTCCCGCGCCGCTGAAATTTCCGCGGTCCCCCGCCATCGGTGCGCAAGCGCCGGCCTTCACGCTCAAAGATCATGACGGCAAGGACGTTGCCCTTGAACCGCGCAGCGTCAAAAAAGCAAATTCCTGTCAGTAGTTTTTGGACTGCGCCGGCGGAGCGGAGCGACGCCGGCGCTTTCGCAAGGCGAGATGCCTTTAAAAACTTCAGTGCCCTCCCCAAAGCGGGGTCGCGCTTCGCTTGCCCCCGCACTCCATGACGCCCTCGCGACGGCCGGGCATCGTGAAGATATCAATCCCGCTGATTGAAACCGCTCAGTGCCCGGAGTATTTATCGGGTGTGCCCCACCCCAGCGCTCTTGTTTCACCAGGGTTGCTCCGTTTCGTTCCACCCGCCAAATCAGGACACTTCCAACGAATGGGAGGAAGCTTGACTTCAGGCTTGAAGCTTCCCCTTGCGCGCGCGGTGCGGCAGAGTGATCGGCACGTGGCGCAGGCTAAATTGAACGACATTTTTTTTGCCGAGATCGCCGGCTGGGACATGGTCAAGGCGGCGCGCCTGATGTTGGCGGGCGGGCGCGTGCTGAGTTCTTCGTGGGAACCACCCCTGCTCAAAGGCGTCGTGCAACAAGGCACGGGCACGCTGAACACCGGCCTGATCATCCAGGACGTGGTGAACGTGGACAACCTCTGCAAATGCCGCACCGCCCGCGAGCGCGGAATCATTTGCGAGCACGCCGTCGCCGTGGGTCTGCACTGGGTGCGCGCGCAGCAACCCGCGCCCGTCGCGCTCACGAACCAATCCACCGCCCGTGCCGCGCCCGCCAAACCAGTGAAGCGCCTGCGCCGGGCGGCCGCCGGAGAAATCGCCGACCCCGCGGCCATCCACATTCTCCTTCCGCCGAACTTCGCGCAGGCCGCCGTGAAGGGAAAAGTGATGCTCTGCTTCGAAGCCGGGTGGCGCAAAGGCCGGACGCCCCTCAATGCCCTGCCGCTCGACGAGCCGTTTGCCTTCGATTCCGCCGACGCGGCGCTGCTCGACCCACTGGAGGTTATCGCCGGCGAGCCCCCTGCCCTGGTGATGCTGACCACGACACAATTCGCCGACCTGCTGCCCGCGCTGGCCGGCCATCCGCGCGTGACGCTCGGCAAATCGCAGCCGGTGGAAGTGCGGAAGGATCCCCTGCCCCTCGCCGTGCGCGCCCAGCTTCAGTCCACGGGTGAAATCCACCTGTCGCTTGCCGGCGCCGCGCCCGCGGGGTTGCTGCGCGGAAGAAGCTCCTGGGTTTTCAACGATGCCACGCTGCAACCGGTCACGCTGCCGGAGAGTCTGACGGAGATTTTCAACGGCCTGATCAAAATTCCACGCAGCCGCGTGCCGATGTTTCTCAATCTCGACTGGCCGAAACTCGTGGCGGGTTGCGATCTGGCTGCCGACTTCGCCGTGGCGGATTTCGAGTTCGAACCGGCCCAAGCGCGTTTCACGCTGCACCTTGCGGGCGGTCTGGCAATGTTGAGTGCGAAACTCGAATGCCATTACGGTGACCGCCGCGTCGCGCCCGGGGTGGCCACGAAGGACGACTCGGCGTGGCTGCCCGACCCGGATTCGCCCACGCGCTACCGCACGCGCAATCTCGCCGCCGAGCAGGAGGCGGTATCGCGCCTGACGCGCCACGGTTTCATCGGCCCGGACGCGCAAGGCTGCTGGAACGTGAAGGGACAGGATGCGGTGCTGGGATTCTTCGCGGGCGAATTTGCGCACCTGGAAAAGGAGTGGCAGGTCACGCTCGAAGAACGGCTTGAACGCAGCACCGCGCAGAATCTGGAGCGCGTCGAACCGCAGTTCGCCGTCACCTCCTCGGGCGAGCAGTGGTTCGATCTCAGCGTGAATTACCAGACGAAGGACGGCGAGCGCCTGTCCGCCGCCGAAGTGCAGCAGTTGCTCCTGAGCGGGCGCGGCATCGGCAAGTCGAAGCGCGGCAAGTTTCTGCTCATCGACACCGGCGCGGTGGAGGAGTTGCAACAGGTGTTGCTCGAGGCGTCGCCGCAACAGCACGGCGGCGGCTACCGCCTCGACAACACGCAGGCGGGTTTCGTCGAGGCGACGCTGCGGCAACAAGGCTGGCCCGCGCAGGCGCCATCAGCGTGGCGCGACCGCGCGGCGCAACAGCGCGGCGAACTCAAGCTGGCATTACCACCGCTCGGCGACCTCGAATCCGTGCTGCGGCCGTATCAGAAGGACGGCGTGGCGTGGCTCCATTTCCTCCGTGCGAACGGCTTCGGCGGCATCCTCGCTGACGAGATGGGCCTGGGAAAGACCCTGCAGGTGCTGGCGCTCCTGGCAACGCGGAACGCGGAATGCGGAACGCGGAGGAACGACGGCGGACGCGCGGCGGAGTCAGTTCTGTGTTCCGATTTCCGCGCTCCGAGTTTGGTGGTCTGCCCCACGAGCCTCGTTTTCAACTGGGCGGTTGAGGCCGCGAAGTTCACGCCGCAACTACGCGTGCTCGCGCTGCACGGGTTGCGGCGGCAGGAGTTGTTCGCGCAACTGACGCAGCACGACCTCGTGATCACCAGCTACGCCCTGCTCCGACGCGATTTCGAGCAGTATCGCGGGCTGGAATTCGACACCGTGATCCTCGACGAGGCGCAGCACATCAAGAACCGCCAGACTCAAAACGCGCAAGCCGTGAAGGCGCTCCGCTCCCGGCACCGGCTCGTGCTCACCGGCACGCCCATCGAAAATTCCGTGCTCGATCTCTGGAGCCTGTTCGACTTCCTGATGCCCGGCTACCTGGGCGCGGCCAAGGATTTCCGCGAACGCTACGAAATCCCGCTCGCCAAAACGCGCGACGCGGCGGTGCAGGACCGGCTCGCCCGCCGCGTGCGGCCGTTCATCCGCCGCCGGCTCAAGCGCGAGGTCGCCACCGACCTGCCCGAGAAGCTGGAGCAAGTGAGCTACTGCGACCTGAGCGAGGAGCAGCGCGCGGTGTATCAGCAATTGCTCGAAGCCGGCCGGCGCGAAGTATTCGCGGCGGTGGAGGCGAACGGCGTGAACAAGAGCCGGATGCTGGTGCTGACGACGCTACTGCGCTTGCGGCAGGTGTGTTGCGACTTGCGTCTGCTGAAGCTGGAGCCCGGACAGCCTGCCCGCGTGAATCATCCGGAGGTGGAACTCGCGGTCGGGCCGCCCGCGCTCCCGGCCTCCGGCAAGCTCGAACTCTTCGGCGAGCTGCTCGACGAGATTCTCGATGGCGGACACCGCGCGCTGGTGTTCAGCCAGTTCACCACCATGCTCGGCCTTCTGCGGGAGAAGCTCGACGCCGACGCCGTGCCGTATTGCTACCTCGACGGCGGGACGAAGAACCGCGCGGAGGTCGTCGAGAAGTTCCAGCGCGAGGGGCGCATCCCCCTGTTCCTGATCAGCCTCAAGGCGGGCGGCACAGGCCTCAACCTCACCGGCGCCGACACGGTGATCCATTTCGATCCGTGGTGGAATCCCGCGGTCGAGGCGCAGGCGACCGACCGCGCGCACCGCATCGGGCAGCGCCGGGTGGTGACCAGCTACAAGCTCATCACGCGCGGGACGGTGGAGGAAAAAATCCTCAACCTCCAGGCCCGCAAACGGGCGCTCATCGAGGGCGCCCTCGGCGGCGAAGAGTCGCTGGCTGAGGTGTTGGACTGGGAGGAGATCAGCGGGCTGTTGAGCGAGTAGAATCTTCGCAGACGAAACCGCCGGTGGTGTGAAAGAGCAGGGAGGTGCGGTGTGCCTGCCCCTTGGAATGCGGCGATGAACAACCAATAGCGGCGGAAGATCAACGCCACAACGCCACGGGCGCATCTTTTCATCGTGCGTGGCGAAAACCGGCTGGGGTGGGGCGAGACTCCGTCGAGCCGTGTCGGTGCGGGAAAACTCGGCTCGACGGAGTCGCGCCCCACCCTCGCGAGTCCTTTCAGCACTTCCATTTAGTTAAGAAGACAAAAAAATTTCCGGAGCAACCCCTCACCTTGATCCTCTCCCCTTCCGAAGGGGAGAGGAATGCGCGCGCTGCGTTC
>CAZIFU010000177.1:0-4622 GCA_964539075.1 uncultured Verrucomicrobiota bacterium
TGTTCTTCGCGCCAACCCCACACAATTCGGAGGATTCGAGACAATGGGCAACACGATCAATTCAAGGCTCGCCGCCGGCGCTTCCGCCCTGGCCATCCTGCTGACGATGGCATGCGGCAGCCAGCCGACCCAGACCGAGCAGGCCACGCCTGCCCCAACCCAGCAGTCCGAGGTCGCCGCTCCGGCCGCTCCGGCCGACGCGGCCGTCCCCGCCGCCGAGGGCCAGGCCGCCCCGGCCGACGCCGCGGTCCCGACTGACGCCGCCGCTCCGGCTGACGCGGCAGCACCCGCCGCCGAAGGTCAGGCCGCACCCGCCGAGGGCGGACAGCCGAACCAGTAGTCGCAACGCCATCCCGGGGGCGGGGCCACCGGCTCCGCCCCCGCATGGCGCCCCCCTCTCCCCCCGGTCGCATTCCGCTCCAGGCAAACAGCCGGCAACGATCCCCGCCCCGTCCCCGCAGGCATCGCGGCCATCACGCCCAATCCCTTGCTGCGCGCCCGCCATCAACGATATAGTCGCGGCACGCACCCAGAGGTGCACGAACCAAGCCCGCCCCGGAAAGGCTGAACGTGAGCACCGAGATCGACCGCGGCACCTCGGGGACGACCATCGCCGAGCGGCCCGGCGGCAGCGGTCCGAAACCCAGGCTGCTCGAACGGGTCAGCACGGAACTGCGCACAAGACATTACAGCCGGCGGACCGAGGAAGCGTACCAAGGCTGGATCCGCCGGTACATCCTGTTTCACGACCGCCGCCACCCCGACGAGATGGGCGAGGAGGAGATCGCCCGCTTCCTGTCCTCCCTTGCGGTTGACGGGAAGGTGAGCGCCAGCACCCAGTCGCAGGCCCTCAGCGCGCTGCTGTTTCTGTACCGCGAAGTCCTCAAGCATGAGCTCGGCTGGCTGAAGAACGTCACGCGCGCCAAAGCCGCCCAACGCCTGCCAGTCGTCCTGAGCCGCGCCGAAGTGCGCCAGGTCCTGCAGCGCCTCGCCGGCCCCAATCTCCTGGTCGCGACGCTGCTCTACGGCTCCGGCCTGCGCCTGCTCGAAGCCCTGCGCCTGCGGGCCAAAGACGTCGACTTCGGCGCCAACCAGCTGCTCATCCGGGACGGCAAAGGGCAGAAGGACCGCATCACCATGCTGCCCGCCGCCATGAAGGATCCCCTGCGACGCCACCTCGAAGGCGTCCACCGCCAGCACGAAGACGACCTGGCGCGCGGCTGCGGCTGGGTCGAACTCCCCAACGCCCTCGGCCGCAAATACCCCAACGCCGGCCGCGAATGGCCCTGGCAATGGGTCTTCCCGGCCACCCGGACCTACGTGTCTCTCGATACCGGCCAGCGCCGCCGCCACCATCATCACGAATCGGTCGTGCAGCGCGCCGTCCGCGACGCCGTCCAGAAAGCCGGTGTCGCCAAGCGGGCCACCTGCCACACCTTCCGCCACTCCTTCGCCACCCACCTCCTGGAAGACGGCTACGACATCCGCACCGTCCAGGAGCTGCTTGGCCACCACGACGTCAGCACCACGATGATCTACACTCACGTCCTGAACCGCGGAGGCAAAGGTGTCCTCAGCCCCCTCGACCGCCTTTGATGCGTTCCCCCGGCTTAGGCCGACCGGCCCCGTCAGCCTATCTTCATTCCGCCCACTCGGCCGATCGAGGTGCAACATGCGGGATTCGGGGGGCTTGCGCGGATCGACCAAAACCAGATCACCGCGAAACAACGCTCACCCCTTGCAGCGTTACAAGCATGATCAACCCATAACGCGTTATGCGTCATTGCGCGGGGTTCGATGAACAAACAGCACATCCTCGACGAAATCCGGCGGACGGCTACCGAGAACGGTGACGTCGCGCTCGGTGTGGCTGCCTTTCGCACAGCAACTGGGATCAAGCAAGCCGATTGGTACGGAATTCATTGGGCGCGATGGGGGGACGCAGTGCGCGAGGCCGGACTGACTCCGAAGGAATTCGTCACTGCCTTCGATCCGGACGCGACCCTAGCACCGCTCGCGGCCCTAGTCCGTGAGCTCGGTCGATTGCCAAATCAGGGTGAACTGCGGATGCGGAAACGCGCCGATCCGTCATTCCCGAACGATAAAGTATTCGCCAGTAAATTCGGCGCTAAGCGTCAGCTCGTTGCGAGTGCTTTGGACTACTGCGAACGTCACCCGGGTTGGGAAGACGTCGCACAAATCTGCCGGGACGACTTGGCGCGGCGTCCGGATGCAGCGACGGAAGACGACGAATCATCTAAAGACGTTGAGTTCGGCTTCGTCTATCTCATCAAGTCAGGTCGGTACTACAAAATCGGTCGCTCTAACGCCGCGGGTCGACGCGAGCGCGAGATCGCGCTGCAGTTGCCGGAGAAGGCTGACACGGTGCATGTCATGCGCACGGACGACCCCCCGGGCATCGAAGCGTATTGGCATCAGCGCTTCGCCGCGCATCGCATGAACGGTGAGTGGTTTGAGCTTTCAGCGGCCGACGTTCGCGCATTCAAGCGTCGCAAGTTCATGTGATGACGCATAACCATTCGTTGGAGCAGACCCACCAGACAGTCATCAAATTTGCATACGCAAATTTGTCGCCTGTCTGGCGGGCTGCTCAACTCAGTTGTTGGGCCACAACAGGAGGACATGAATGACGCCCGGACCCACAACCATTAGAAAATGCTCGGTTTGTTCGAAGTCGATCGTGGAGCACACCATCGGATCAGGTAATACCTTCGGTGCTACTTTCTGGACTGATGGGAAGCGAAAAGCCCCCATGCTTCCTGACCAGCCGTGGCTGGTAATGTGTCCACATTGTCATGCACCAGTATGGATTGATGAACTTGAACAACTTGGCGAAATTGAGCCTTGGGGGAAACAGGATGGCAGGTTCAAGGACGCCATCACATATGAGTTGCCGTCCCTTGACGACTACTTTGCCATCTTGGAAAAGGGCTTAGAAACACCCGGGAAAGAACGATATGTCCGCCTGCGCGCTTGGTGGGCTGGAAACGATACACGACGTAACAAGGAAACTGAAATCCACATCTCTGCCCGTGAGGCATCAAACCTGACGGCGTTCGCCCAAATGCTCGATGAATCAGATGCCAACGACCTTCTGATGAAAGCCGAGGTCATGCGTGAACTTGGTCGCTTCGACGACGCTAGAACGTTGCTTGCAAGTTCGGTCGATAGCAACATCTCGCAAGCAGCGGCAATCATCAGGAGCCTAGTTGAAAAAGCCGATCCCTATGTCAGGAAAATGCACTTCAAATAGCCCAACAACGCGCTCCAGCGGACGGGTTGCCGTCCGCCGCTGAGCTTTGACGTTGGGCGTCTTGAAGGGTACCGATGCGAACTCTTTTTACCATCGTTGTTGCAGTTCTTCTACTACCGGCCGTCGCACTTGCCGATGACGAGACTTCACTGTTTGACAGCTCGGGCAAGCCGGTCGCGTATATCGCAGAGGAATTGACGATTTATCTCTGGTCCGGGAAACCGGTAGCTTACCTTGATGAGGATTCTTCCAACGGTGGATTTCACGTCTACGGTTTTAATGGAAAGCACTTAGGCTGGTTTGTGCGCGGAGTAATTCGTGACCACCGCGGCGACGCCGCAGGGGCAATAAAGGAGGTATTCCGATCTTCGACGGAATACGAGCCGTACAAGTCATACAAACAATACAAATCGTACAAAAGCTACAAGGAATACGCGCCGTACCGCTCTTCCTTTTCTCAATCCTGGTCAGACATTCCGCTGCGCTTATTTCTGCTGCGCGGCAGTTCGGATTAGACGCAACGCCCATTCGTAGATATGCCTCCTGACCAGCGAACTATGGGGATAATTGCAGCCTTTCAGCGGCTGCTAAAAACTGGCGATAGAACAGAGATCGAGAAACTTTCTCTCGACGAGCTACGACTCGCGAATCAGAAACTCGGATGGCGAGATGAGAATGCAGACTTCCGGCTTGCTCTTCAGGATCGCATAAAGGAACTTGAAGGCAAGTCAGCTCGCGCGCGAGAGGGCCACGGACGGGCTTTAAATTGGGTCATCACACTTTGCATCGGAGTAATCGTCGGCTTGGTCGTCTATTTTCTGACGAAGTCGCCCAACTAGCCGGTCAACTCGGACGTGTTGCCAGCAAGCTGGCAACACGCCGGTTACCGCAACGTTAGGCTATGGCCCTCCCACCCCCAAACTGCGACGGGTGGGTGCCACAAGGGAACCATCGCGGATTGCCAATAAGGGAGCTAGGAATGAAAACTCTATTGTTTGTCGTTGCTGCAGTTGTGTTCTCGTCCTACGCGTTTGCGGACGAAAGCGGACTTTTGGACAAAGGCGCCGGAATCGTCACGATACCTAGCAAATACTCCGTGAAAGAAACAATAGACCGCGTGGAGGCTGCGGCCAAGGGCGTCGGTGCAAACATCTTCAACCGCATCGACTACCAGGAGATGTCCAAGAAAGTGAAAGTCGATATCCGTCCCAACGAGTTGATCATTTTCGGGCGGGGCGCAGGTGGTCCATTCATCGTTAAAGAAGCGCCGCTGGCTGGGATAGATCTCCCGTTTAAGGCGCTCGCTTGGGAGGACTCGCAAGGAAAAGTCTGGCTGAGCTACATCAAC
>CAZIFU010000178.1:0-6449 GCA_964539075.1 uncultured Verrucomicrobiota bacterium
TCGTCGTGCTTTGGTCCGATCACGGCTGGCACCTCGGCGAGAAGCAGCACCTGCACAAGTTCACCCTCTGGGAACGCTCCACGCGCGTGCCCTTCATCATCGCCGCGCCGGGCATCACGGCGGCGGACACACGCACCGCCCGCCCCGTCGGACTCATCGACCTCTTCCCCACGCTCAATGAGCTTTGCGCCCTGCCCGCCCTCTCCGCACTCGACGGCATCAGCCTCGTCCCTTTGCTCAAAGACCCCACGCAAGTGTGGGACAAGCCAGCGCTCACCACCCACGGCCAAGGCAATCACGCCCTCCGCACCGAACGCTGGCGCTACATCCGCTACGCCGATGGCGGCGAGGAACTCTACGACCACAGCAACGATCCGAATGAGTGGACCAACCTCGCATTGAAACCGGAGTTTGAAACGGTGAAAACGGAACTCTCGAAGTCACTGCCAAAGACCGATGCCGCGGCGCTGGGATCAAAGAAGAAGCGAAAGGAGAAGCAACTCGAATGACGACTCGCCAAGGCACAACTGGCAAAAGGATGTCCATTCAAAAATGGGGAAACAGAAGCTCCATCTTTTACCGCTCATCTTTTTGCCGGCTCCTCTTCATCACATTGTTGCTCGCGCCGCTGGTCGCGCTGAATGCTGCCGATGCCCGGAAGCCCAACATCATCCTCTTCCTCATCGACGACCTCGGCTGGCGCGATCTCGGTTGCCAGGGGAGCACGTTTTATCAGACGCCGAACATCGATCGGCTCGCGAAACGCGGACTGCTCTTCACGAATGCCCACGTGGCCGCACCGGTGTGCAATCCTTCACGCGTCGCCACGCTGACGGGCCGGCGTCCGGGCAGCACGGGCATCTATGGGAATGAAACGAGTTGGATCGAGGCATTGCCCGATGTGCCGACGATTCCCCAGCACTTCAAAGCGAACGGCTATCACGTCGTCGGTGGTGGGAAGGTGAATCACCACATGCCGGGATTCAATCGGCGCAGCGATTGGCATGATTACTTCGATCAGGTCTTCGACAGCCACTATCAGGATCAGCTCGCGCGCGGGCTCGACGTTAAGAACTTCACCTGGCCCGCCGGCTTCCCGCTCAATCAACTTGCAGCCGTAAAGACCTTCGCCAAGCCGCCGCAGAATCCGAATGAGTTCGACTGGGGTGCCTTCAATAAAGCCGACCGCGAGATGGGCGATGGCCAGATGGTCGAGTGGGCCGCCAAGTTCCTCGCGCAGCCGACCCAGCAGCCTTTCTTCCTCGCTGCGGGCATCTATCGGCCGCACCTGCCGTTCTATGCGCCACGGAAGTATTTCGAGATGTATCCGCTGGATAAAATCACGCTGCCGCCGGTCAAAGCGGACGATTGCGATGACCTGCCCGAGGCCGGCAAGCAAATGGCCGCCGACCGGCGCGGCGACTACGAACTCGTGATGAGGGAAGGCCGCTATCGCGAATTGCTGCAGGCTTACCTCGCCAGCATCACCTTCGGCGATGCGCTCATCGGTCAGCTTCTCGATGCGCTCGATGCCAGCCCTGCCGCGAAGAACACCATCGTCGTGCTTTGGTCCGATCACGGCTGGCACCTCGGCGAGAAGCAGCACCTGCACAAGTTCACCCTCTGGGAACGCTCCACGCGCGTGCCCTTCATCATCGCCGCGCCGGGCATCACGCAGCCTGATTCACACACCGCCCGTCGCGGAGCAGTTGTTGGAAAAGCTCGGGCGGGATCTGTTTCCCCGTTACGCGATGGTCGCCTTCGAGTCCGAGGTGCGGGTGTTGCGACCGGGTAAGTTTTGATTCACTCCGGTGAGGCGGCGAACCAGTCGGACACTCGGTCAACTGCCCGGCCCTTGGGCCTTGGCCTTCAAATGCGCCCAGAAGAGTCTTCGCTGCTCGGGCGTGAGTTCCTTCGCGATGCCCTTGTTCATGCGGGCGATCGCTTCGCCCATCTTGGTCCGCGTTTCCATGCGGAGGTTCTGGTAGTCCTCGCCGAGTTCGTCGAACTGCTTCTCTACCGCGGCGATTTGACCGGGGGTGAGGTTCAATTGCTGCTTCAATTCCTCGGTGCGTTGCGCGCGCCATTTTTTTGCCGCGCTGACGGCGGGACTGTTGGTGGGCAGTGAAGCCACCGCGTTGGTGTTCGCTGGCGAAATCACCGCCTCACCCGCCGGCCGATGGCCAACGACATAACCCGTGGCGACGCCGAGCACGAACAGCGAGACGAGGCTCAGCACGATCTTGGCCGAAAGCGCCTTCATGGCAGCCAGGCCTCCTCGGCGACGGCATCGGCCAGTCGCGCTTCCTCGGCACTCAACACGGACGGCGTGGGCCGCAGGCTGAACCAGCAGACGGCGAGCACCAGTGCGCCCACGGGCACCGCGCGCCAGGCGAGCTTGAACCACGTCTCGGCCGGCAGCTCGCGCACCGCGCGCAGCCGTGCCAGCACGCGCGTCTCAAAGCCGAACGGCATCTCGGCCGGCTCCCCGGTGCGCGGCGGGCGCGCGCCCGCGGCGGCGCTCACGGTTTTCCAATGATCTTTCGAGTTCATCGCTTCTGTCCTTCCAGTTTCAAAAATTGTTGGCGCAATTTGCGCCGCGCGCGGAACGCCCGCACCCGGATCGCCACGTTGCTCAGTCCGGTCAGTCGCTCGACTTCCGCCGAACTGCGCCCTTCCAGATCGAGCATTTCGATCACCAGCCGGTCTTCCGGCGAAAGGGTGGCCAGTAATTTCCCGGCCAGCTCGCTCGCGCCCACCGCGTCCGGCACTTCGGCCCCACCGGCCGCGAGCGTCGCGGTCAGCGCTTCGGCTTCGTCTTCGCTCAGGTCAGTCCAGCGTAACTCCGGCCGGCGTTTCTCCGCCCGAAGCTGGTCGAGGCAGACGTTCACCGCCACACGCGACGCCCAGTGCTTCAGTGGCGCCCGTCCGTCGTAGCTCCCGAGCCGTTCAAAGAACCGCACGAACACTTCCTGCGCGAGGTCTTCCTCGCTCGACCGCCGCGGCAGCCGCGTGCGGATGATGCTGAGCAGCAACGGATACAACGCCGCCATCAGCCGGCGGGCGGCGGCCTCGTCGTGGTGACGCACCCATGCGTCCGCGTCCTGTGCCAGGTTCGCGGCGTCGCTGGTAGTCCCGTCGCCTTCGCAGCCCACACACTGGAGACTACGTCGCGGCTGGGGAAAGTGTTACCCGATTTTTTCCCAAAGACGGCCCCTGGGGGATGAAGTTTTCTGCTGTGGCTTGTAACTTTCCCACCGTTGAAGGCGTAATATGAGGATGACCTTGCGAATACTCTTGCTCACCAGCCTTGTTGCCCTCACCGGACTCGCCGCCGATGCTCCCGCCAAGAAGCGCGCACCGCGCGCCGCTTTGCCTGACAACGTCGAGAAGCGCGAGGTGGTCGTCTGGAGCGATGGCACGCGCATGGCGGGCGACCTTTATCTGCCGAAGGGATTGAAGCCGGAGGACAAATTGCCCGCGATCGTGCTGTGCGCCGGCACCGGCGGCACGAAGGTCGGAACGCAGGCTCGGCTCGGCTCGATCTTTGCACAGAACGGCTACATCGCGCTCGCGTTCGATTATCGCGGCTGGGGTGTGAGCGAAAGCCAGTTGATGGCGGTCGAGCCGCAGCCCAAGCCCGACGCCAAGAACGAGCTGACCATCAAGGTGAAGGCGTTGCGCTGGCAGATGAATTACACCGATCAGACCGAGGACATTCGCGCGGCGATCAGTTTCGTCGCGGGTGAGCCGAACGTGGACAAGGACCGCATTGGCATCTGGGGCAGCAGCTACGGCGGCGGCCTCGTGACGTGGATGGCGGCGAATGATCCGCGCGTGAAATGCGTCGCGGCGCAGGTGCCCGGCATGGGAGCGCGCGGACCGCAGGCCACGATGCGGGCGCTGGAGTATCACACCAAACAGGCGCGCGGCGAGGTCGAGCCGGTGCCGATCGAGACCGGCAAGATGACCGGCAAGATGGCGACCTACGAAAACATGCGCGTCAACCCGACCAAGAGCATCGGCTTCAGCGCGCTCGACGCGGCCGCGAAGATCAACGTGCCCGCGATCTTCGTCGTGGCGGAGAACGAGGAACTCAGCAGCAACGCGACCGTGGAAGCGGTCCACAAAGGTCTGCTGGAGCGCGGCGTGCCCTCGTCGTATCACGTCATCAAGGGCATCACGCACTACGGCGTCTATGCCGCCGGCTTTGCCGAGGCGACCAAGGTGGAGTTGGAGTGGTTCAACAAGCACCTGAAGAAGGGTGAGGCCGGAAAGGCGGACGCCGGCAAGTAAAGCCCGCCCGCGTCATGTTCATCCCGCCTCAGCCAAAGTCAGCTTTCGCGCATCTTGTCCGGAGGTGGATTCACGCACACACATTCATCGCAACTCTCCTGCTCGCGGCAAACTTCGCTTCGGCGCAGGAAGCGCCGCCGCAGGTCGAAACGGGGACCAAGGTGCGCGGGCCGTTCTACTCGGGAAGCATCCGCTGGCGCAGCACCAATGATGTGATTGCGTTCAAGGGCATCGTCATCAGCGTCGGCGCGGAGACGAATGCCTACGTGTGCTACGACGCCGACTTCGTGCGGCTCTCGCTTGGCTGGGTCGGCGATGGAAACAAGTTTGGGCTCGCCGTGCCGCGCTTCTCGTCGCCGCCGCCGCGTGTGGTGGGCACGCCGACGTTTGGATCGCGTGCGGCGCCGGGTTGGGCGAAGGCGGGTTCGTTCACCGATCCGCGCCAGAGCTCGCGGGGACCGCTGCCGAAGGATTGGGCGCATCACAGGGGACTCTACGTGCATGGCCGGCAGGTCGTGTTGAACTACACCGTGGGCGACGTGGAACTGCTCGAACTTCCCGGCTTCGAGCGCGCGGGCGGCATTCCGGTCTTCACACGCACAATTCAATCGCTGCAACCGGCCCGCGACCTGGCGCTGAGCGTCATCTCCATCACGAACGCACAACTCACGACCTCGCCGGCCGGCGCGCTCGTTCGCAATCCCGCCACCGGCCGCGCAACATTGCTCAGCCTCGAAGGCGCTCGCGGTGCAGAATGGGAACTGCTCGACAGCATGGTCGTGTTGAAATTGCCGAAGATCGAAGCCAACCAACCCATCCGCGTTTCCATCGCCTCGCTGGGTGAAAAGTCGGACACCGCAAGCGCGCCGGTCTCATTGTCCAAACCGCTCGCCGATCTGCGTCCGCTCACGCGCGGCGACGCGCCGCTCTGGCCGCAGACCGTCACGACCAAAGGCGTGCGCGCCGCGGACACCGCCGCCTACGTCGTGGATCGTATCGTCGAGCCGGAGAAGAATCCGTGGAACGCCGACACGCTCTTCGGCGGGTTCGACTTTTTCTCCGACGGCCGCGCCGCGGTGTGCACCATGCAGGGCGAAGTGTGGATCGTCTCCGGCATTGATGACGCTCTGGGCAAACTCGCGTGGCGCCGTTTCGCGAGCGGACTGTTTCAACCGCAGGGCCTGAAGATTGTGAACGGCCAGGTTTACGTCGTCGGCCGCGACCAGATCACGCGGTTGCACGATCTCAACGGCGATGGCGAGGCGGACTTCTACGAGAATTTTAACAACGACACCATCGTCTCGATGAACCCGGCCGAGTATTGCCTCGATCTGCAAACCGATCGCGCGGGCAATTTCTATTTCGCCAAGTGCGCGCCGTGGCATCCGAATGTCACCACGCCGCATCAGGGCGTGATCTTCAAGGTGTCGGCGGACGGCGCGCGCTCGGAAGTTTTCGCCACCGGCCTGCGCGCGCAGAATGGCATGGGCATGGGACCCAACGACGAACTCACCGTGAGCGACAACCAGGGCCACTGGCAGCCGGCGAGCAAGTTGAACCTCGTCCAGCGCGGCGGCTTCTACGGCATGGTGCCCACGGCGCAGCGCGAGCTGGAGTTGCGCTGGCGCGGCACGAACTTCACCGCCAATCCGAGCGACCCGCTGGTGCGCGAGCGGCATGGGTTCACCGGCTGGGGTCCGAACTCGCCGACGCCGTCGGGTTACGACAAACCCATCGCGTGGCTGCCGATGAACATGGACAACTCCAGCGGCGGACAGGTCTGGGCCACGGGCGGGAAATGGGGACCGCTGAATGATCAACTGCTCTTCATGAGCTACGGCAAGTGCTCGCTCTTCGCCACGTTGCTTCACGATGTCGCGGGGCAGAAGCAGGCGGCGATGGTTCCGCTGCCGGTCAAGTTCGACACCGGCATCATGCGCGGCCGGGTGAATCCGCGCGACGGTCAGGTGTATGTCGCGGGCCTGCGCGGCTGGCTGACCAGCGCCGTGCGCCCCGGCGGATTGTATCGCGTGCGCTACACCGGCAAGCCCGCACATCTGCCCGTGGCCTTCACCGTCACGCGACAGGGCGTGCGGCTGAATTTCTCCGACCCGCTCGACGCCAAGACGGCGGCGGACACCGGCAACTACGGC
>CAZIFU010000179.1:0-1853 GCA_964539075.1 uncultured Verrucomicrobiota bacterium
CTTAGGTACGCCGACACTTGATCTTGCTGGCCCAGTTGGACTTGTGCCGGCACGAACGCGGCGCGGGACGTGGCCGCATCTGACGACGTTCCCCCGTTGAGGTTGACCAGTGCGGTTTTTGAGTCTTTAGCATCAAAAGAGACACTTGGCGATGACTGAAACGAGCAAATCCCGTAGATTCCTGGGCCGGACCACCAGGCCAAGGAGGGCTTTGCTGTGTCTGGCCCCGGACACTATTACTCGGACGCCACGGAAGGCATCACGCGCCCCGAAGATCTTCCGAAAGCCAAGATCATTCAGCGCAGCCGGAACTTCAGCCATCGGCTTTGTCCCACATGTGGCAAATCCTGTTTTCGCAGCCGTCCCGGCAAACGAATCTTGCATGACGTCGGCGACTTGGTTTCCGGTCACCCGCGCGACATCCATCTCGTCTACTCCCAACACCGCTGTACCCGCTGTCGCAAGCACTTCAACGCCGACATGGCCGACTACGCCTTGCCGAAATCCCATTACACCCATCGTGTCGTTGCCTTGGCCGTGCGGCTGGTCGTGGAGGACGGCTTGCCGTATCAAGCCGCCAGCTGGCACCTGTGGCGCGATCACCGAGTTTTTGTCCCCTTCGCCACCATCCAGAACTGGGTGGAAGCCGGGGGGAAAAAAGGCGGCCCGCCAAGTGAAGGGCCCGTATCTCCACTGGGCCCTGGGTGACTTCTCCGGCTACATTGCGGCCGACGAGTTGTACGACGGCCCGTTTTGCGTCTTGTCGATCGTTGATAATCGCACCTGCAAACGGCTCCTTTACCAGGTGCTGGATCACGATCCCGACCACCAGGACATCACGGCGTTCTTTCATCGTTTTCGGATGGCACTGCGGCTGCGCGGTCTGACCTTGCGCGGCGTCACCACGGATGCGTCGCCCCTTTATCCAGAGCCTTTGCGTGCGGTGTTCGGCGCTGTTCCGCACCAGATCTGCGAGTTCCACATCCTCAAGGAGTTGACCAAGGCGATTCTGCGGGCACTCGCCAAGGTCCGAAAAAAACTGGCCGCGCGCCGGCCAACGCTGAAGCGGGGCCGACCTTGCACAGCCGAGGCCAAGCGTGCCGCTCGTCAGCGTCAGCGGTTGCAGCAGAAAATCGCCGACCTCTTCGAGCATCGCCACCTTTTGGTGCAGCACGATTTGACCCCTGCGGAACGTCGCAACCTGCTGAAGATCACGCGCGGCCTGCCGCAGTTGCGAACGTTGCGCGACATCATGGAGGAAGTCTACCGCCTGTTTGATCGCCGTTGCCGGTCGGACACCGCCTTGGCGAAGCTCGCCAAGCTGCGTCAGCGCGCCCGTCGTTTCAAGACCGTTGGGAAAGTCCTGAGCAAGCTTCAGTCCCCCAATCTGGACAAGGCCCTGACGTTTCTCAACGACAAGCTCCTGCCGTCAACTTCCAACGCGGTGGAGCGTGGCAACCGCCGCCACCGCAAGATGCAGAAGGCGGTTTGTCGCGTTCGTACCCGGGAGCACATCCACAACCGCATCGCCCTGGACATGGTTCGGGATTCACAGAAAGACGGCAGAGTGACAACCATCAAAGTCCTCCACAAGGCGAGGGCAAGCTGAAACTGTCTCTTTTGATGCTAAAGTCTCCACGAATGTCATCGGGCCGGACACGATGGCCGGGTTGGAGGCGCTGGTGCCGAGGCCGTCAGTAGTGTTCTCCGCGCGAATAGGGACAGGGATGTCGTGCGCGGGCCTGTGGCCTGGCAGTGCCCAGCGATTTCCTTCGCAGGTCAATTGGTGAGATTGGGATCCAGGCGCCTGGCCTGTTCCCGATCAGCCTGAGCGAGCTTCTGATTGCCCAGTG
>CAZIFU010000180.1:0-6603 GCA_964539075.1 uncultured Verrucomicrobiota bacterium
CCACCTCCATCATGGGCGTTGGCGCGACCAAGCGCCTCAGCGCGGTCAAGTGGGGCATCGTCGAGCGGATGGTGTGGGCGTGGGTGTTGACGCTCCCGGTGACGGCGCTGCTGGGCTACGGTTTGATGCGGGGCCTGCAGCTCGCCGGGCTGGCGAACTAAGCGGCAGCCGAATTTTCCTGGACCGCCTTCACGCACCGCCCGCAAATCGTCGGGTGCTCCGGATGCGAGCCGACATCGGTTTCCCAATGCCAGCAGCGCTCGCATTTCTGGCCGTCGGCGCGTGTCGATCCGATCTGTATTTCCCGGGAAGCGGTCGAACCCGTGGTCACCAAAACATCAAGTTGGGAGACATTAGCGAGTTCCCTCAGCACCGCCTGATGGTTCGTTGCAGTTTGGACGATCGGCAGTGTGCCTTCAATAATCAGCTTCGCTTCAAGGCTTTTGCCGATTTGCTTCGCCTTGCGGGCCTCTTCGAGAACGGGCAGTGCTCCGTCACGTAACAAGAAGAGTTGCTTCCAGATTTCTTCCTCCTCGGCCGTGAGGGTGAAGGGAGTTGCCAGCCACCCAGCTTCGTGCACCGACGCCGTCGGCTTGTCGGGGATGAACTCCCACGCCTCGTCCGCTGTGAACGCCAGGATTGGCGCGAGCATCTGGCAAAGGCACGTCACCATGCGCTGCATCGCGGTCTGCGTCGAACGGCGGCGGGACGAATTGGCGGCGTCCGTGTAGAGCCGGTCCTTCACCACGTCGTGGTAAATCGCGGACAACTCCACCGCGGCGAACTGGCTGAGGCGCTGATAGACGACGTGGAATTCGTAGGCGTCGTAGGCTTTCAGCACGTCGGCTTCGAGCTTCGCGAACTCACCGAGGATCCAGCGGTCCAATCCGGTGAGCTGGTCATCCGGCACGGCGTGCTTCGCGGGATCGAAATCGTAGAGGTTCGAGAGCTGGTAGCGCAACGCGTTGCGGATGACGCGGTAGGTCTCAGCCACCTTGTTGACGCGCTCCTCGCTCACGACGATGTCGTTGCGGTAATCCTGTGAGGCCACCCAGAGCCGCAGCACATCCGCGCCCCATTTCTTCACGTAGGCTTCGGCGGTCTGCGGTTTCTCGTAGCCGCCCTGGCTTTGCTTGCTCTTGGAAATTTTTTCGCGGTCGGCATCCACCATGAAGCCGTGGGTGAGCACGGATTTGAACGGCGCTGCCCCGTTGCCCGCCAGCGAAAGGAGGAGCGAGGATTGGAACCAGCCGCGATGCTGGTCCGAGCCTTCGAGATAGATGTCGGATTGCCAGTCGAGTGCGGAGTGCGGAGTGCGGAGTGCGGAATGATGCAGTTCCGGCCGCTGCATCAACACCGAACGTGATGACGAACCGGAATCAATCCACACATCGAGTGTGTCGTTGGATTTTGCGACGGCTTCGGGGCCGGACCAATTCTTCGGTTTCACCGCGGCCCAGAGTTCAGCGGCGGTCTTCTCGAACCACACATTCGAACCGTGCTGCTCCACGAGGTCGGCGGTGTTGCGGACAATTTGCGCATCAAGAATCGGGTTGCCTTGTGCGTCGTAAAACGCCGGCAACGGCACGCCCCAGGTGCGCTGGCGCGAGATGCACCAGTCCGGCCGGCCTTTGACGGCGGCCTCGATGCGGCTCCTGCCCCAGTCGGGAATCCAATGCACCTTGTCAATAGCGGCCAGCGCAAGCTCACGGAAACTTTTGCCAGTGGCTGCGTTCGTGAGAACGCGGCTCGAATCCTTCGTCTCGTCCGTTGATGTTTGCCGCGAACTCACGTTCGCAGCCACGTGATCAATGCGGATGAACCACTGGTCCATCGCGCGGAAGATGATGGGCGTCTTGCTGCGCCAGCAGTGCGGATAGCTGTGATGATAATTCTCCTGGTGCAGCAGCGCATGGCGCACGCGCAGTTCGTGCAGCACGGTGTCATTCGCGTCACTGCGCCCGTGCTTTTCCAGAATGGACTTGCCGGCCATTTCCTTCGGCATCTGTTGTTCGACGGGCAAATCGTTCGTGTAAGCGAAGCAGCCGTCGTCGTTCACCGGCGAGTAGATCGGCAGACCGTTTTGTCGTCCGAGCAAATAGTCGTCCAGCCCGTGCCCCGGCGCGATGTGCACGAAGCCCGTGCCGGTGGTGTTCTCCACGAACGTGTCGCCGGCGAACAGTTTTCCCGTGCGGCCGCAAAACGGGTGCCGGTATTCAAGCTGGCTCAGTTGCCCGGCCCCCAGACTGCGGATGATCTGGTAACCGCCCCAGCCGCATTTTTCCGCGACCGTGTTCAACAGCATCGCCGAGACAAGGTAGCTCTCCTGGTTCACCAGCACGTGCGAGTAACTGAAAGTGGAGTTGTAGGCCACGGCCAGGTTCGCCGGCAGCGTCCACGGCGTGGTGGTCCAGATCAGGATGAACGTGTTCGCCTGGCCGATGACGGGAAACTTCACGTAAATGCTCGGACTGACGTGGTCCTGGTATTCCACTTCAGCCTCGGCCAGCGCGGTGCGGCAGGGAATGCTCCAATAGACCGGCTTCTTGCCGCGATACACGAAGCCCTGCTCGACAATGTCCGCGAAGAGGCGCAGTTCCTCAGCCTCATATTCCTTGTTCAGCGTCAGATACGGATTTTCCCAATCGCCGAACACGCCCAGCCGCTTGAATTGCGTCCGCTGCACGTCGATGAACTTCCGGGCGTAGGCGTCGCAGGCGTTGCGAATGGTGATGGCGTCGAAGTTCACGGGCGGGACGCCCGATTCACCGGCAGGCTGGAAGCCTGCCCTACCTTTGCGCATCTCCTGCGTGACCTTGAATTCAATCGGCAGGCCGTGGCAGTCCCAGCCGGGCACGTAGGGCGCGTGGAAGCCGCGCAGGGTTTTGTATTTGACGATGATGTCCTTGAGGATTTTGTTCAGCGCGGTGCCGATGTGCACGTCGCCGTTGGCGAAGGGCGGGCCGTCGTGCAGGACGAATTTCTCCGCGCCGGCGCGTGCGGTCTGGATTTTTTCGTAGAGTTTTTCCTGCTGCCATCTGGCCAGCCGCTGCGGTTCGCGCGCCACCAGATCGGCTTTCATCGGAAAGCCGGTCCGGGGCAGGTTCAAGGTATTTTTGTAGTCCATCGCCGTTTCCAAAACGTGCGCACGCTACCATTCGAGGTTCAAGGTTCAAAGTTCAAAGTGCAACGTCCGCCTAAATTCTTGGAGAACGGAGCGCCGGTCTCCGACCCGGCGCGTTTCAAATCGTCACCAACCGCCGGGTCGGAGACCGGCGCTCCGTTCGGCTGCACGGCCAGTTCACCTCGTCGGCCGCGTGTGGCGCTGATGGTTAAGGATTCGGGCGTCCGCTTTCGCACTTTGCATTCGCCCGGCGGGGCGCTATTTTCGGCGCATGGAAAGAGTGCCAAGACCGCCGGCCGATCCGGAGTTGACCCGGCGCATCCGGGAACTCATCGCCTACAAAGGCGGGGGACACAACCCGGACCTCGTCGAAGACATCATCGAATACGCCCTGCGCCTGCTCCATGACGTGGAGGACCGCGGCGACGTGCGCGTGATTCAAACAGCGGTGAAGGAGTTGCGCTACGCATTCAAATGTTTTGCGCCCTACGCCCACACGCGCAAAGTCACCATTTTCGGCTCGGCGCGCACCGTTCCGAGCAAAGTGGAATATCAGCAGGCCGTGGACCTGGGCCGGGAGATCGTCAAGGCCGGCTGGATGGTGATCACCGGCGCCGGCCCCGGCATCATGCAGGCGGGCCACGAAGGGGCCGGGCCGGAAAACAGCTTCGGCGTCAACATCCGGCTGCCCTGGGAACAGGCCGCCAACCCGATCATTGAAAAGGACAAGAAGCTCATCACCTTCAAATATTTCTTCACGCGCAAATTGATTTTCATCCGCCACTCGGATGCCATCGCGCTGTTTCCCGGCGGCTTCGGCACGCTCGATGAAGGTTACGAGGCCATCACGCTGATGCAGACCGGCAAGAGCCAGCTCATGCCGCTGGTGCTGGTGGACAAACCCGGCGGCACGTATTGGAAGACCTGGGACCGCAACGTGCGCGAACACCTGTTGCGCGACGGCTTGATTTCGCCCGACGACCTTTTCCTCTACCAGATCACCGATGACGCGCAGCAGGCGGTCCGGTGGATCACCCGCTTCTATCGCAATTACCAATCGAGCCGTTACGTCAACGACCTGCTGGTCATCCGCCTCAAACACGCGCCCTCGCCTTACGCCCTCGAAGCCTTGAACGAGGATTTCGCCGGCATCATCGAGGGTGAAAAAATCCACGCACTCGACCCCACGCCCGAAGAGATCGAAGACCAGGACTGCGTGACCCTGCCACGGATCGCGTTTGGGTTCAACCGCCGCGAATACGGCCGCCTGCGGCAATTGGTGGATGCGCTCAATGGATTGTGAACCCGGCGCCGGAGGCACGGCCCGGCGAGGGCGTTCCCCCGGCCGTTTTCCCGGTTCAGCGGTAGCGGAAAAAGTAAGCGAGGATACCCCAGAGGATCAGAAAAAAAAGCCCGGACAGGGCGAAGAGCCGGCGGCGGGCCACCCGTTTTTCATAACGCAAGGGACGCAGCCCCTGGATGCTGCCGGCGGCGAGATAACTGATGAACTTTCGATTGTTGGCCGTCGGGCCGTGAAAATGGTCCAGCAACCGGCGCCAGGCGCCGGCCAGATCGTATTTGCGCACGCCGCGTTCGTTGAAGTGCCCCTCCGTGTCGGACGGCTCCGGATGGGCCTTCACCCGGTCCTGATCCACCTCCTCAAAGATAGGCTCGCGCAGGGGCGGCGCCAGGCGCTCCGGCGCAGGCAGTATCGCATGGCCGCCCGGCAGCGTCGTGGAACGCAAACGCGGCTGCGCCTGGATTTGCCCCCGCTTGACGCTCAGTTTTTTGATCTCCGTTTCCAGCGCGGCGATTTTTGCAGTCAAGTCGCGCGAACGGGCAGTGAGGGGATCAGGTTGTTTTTTGAAGAAACCCATGGCCACTCCTTCAACGCAGCAGCAGCACCAGGAAAATCGCCAGCCCCGCCACCAGCAACGGCCAGGTCAACGCAAACCCGATCCGGCAAAGCCGGCCGAAATTTTCCTCCGCCAGCAGCGGCGCCACCGCGGTCGCCGGCGCGGGCGGTCCTGGTGCGGCGGCAGCCGGTTCCGACAGGACCGGCCACTTCAACCGCGAGCTGTTCCATTCCAACCGGGCGTTCTCGATGGCCGTGAGCGCGCGGGTCAGTTCCACGTTCCAGTTTTCCTTCGTCCAGGCTTCCTCGTGGATGCCCTGCACGTTGGCGAGCGCGTCGCGCAAGTCGGCCATGCTTTTGGCCATCTGCTCGGCGTCGCGCCGGGCGGCGAACTCGGCCTGCTCCAGCAAGCCCAGCCCGCGCGTCAGATGCTGGATCATCTCCTGGCGGCCGGTTTGAAATTCCGACTGGCGGCGGCGCGCTTCCTCCAGCGTGGCGCGTTCCCGCTCCAATTCCTCCTGCGCCTTTTTCAGGTCGGCCAGCCGCTGTTGGGTGTCGGTGACTTTCGACTCGATCTCCTCGCGAGTGGGCGGGCGGTTGGGATTGGCGCTGGTGGTCGTCGCGGAAGGAACATTGAGGGCATACGCCTTCTTTTTGGCGGCCTGAAAATCGGTGTCCACAAAATCCGTCTCGTCATAGGGCGAAGTCATGGCTCGATGCTACCGTCCGCGTTCCGAAGGTCAAAGTCCAAATGTGGAAAAAAATCGCCGCCGAAATTCAACGAAGATTTTATAAGGAAACCAGGCAACCGGGAAAAGCATTCCTGCTTCCTGGGTTCCTGATAAATCGTTGTCTGCGGCGCTGCGTTGGCAGATCGGCGGGCTAAATCTCGAACGTCTTCACCTTGCGCAAGCCCCACCGGAGGGGGAACCCGCCGAGAGCCAGTGAAATCAGGACGAAACAAAGCCAGCTCGCCATCATGGCCTCCGGCGTGCGCCGGCCCAGCCGGAACCACGGCGAACCATACGCCAGCAGCACCACCGCGCACAGGATGTAAACGAAACTCAGCACCAGGCACAACGTGCCGCCGAACCCGCTGACGATCTTGCCCGGATTGTCCTCCTTGAAATTCGGATACAACGCGCCCAGACCGACGGCCATCGCGTTGAGCGTGAACGTCATGATCGTCACGGCGGCGGAAAAAAACAGCGTCCGTTCCCAGGGCAATTTGAGCAGATGACAGGACAGCCAGACCAGACTCAGCGTCACGACCAGCGAGGCGCTGCTGGCCAGCCAGAATTTCACCCGCACCATCCGCGCCAGGCCCATCGGCGCCATGCCGATGATCCACAGCCGCCGGCCTTCGAGCGAAAATTGCGGAAAAACAAACCGCGTGGTCAGCGTCGCCAGGTTCAGCGAACACGTGCCCAGGTTCAGAAAGGAAACCAGGTGCACCCAGAACGGGAGGGTCAACTGCTGCGTGAATTGCCGCAGGTTGATGATGTAAACCCCCAGCAATCCGAAGAGCATCAGCGTCTGGCCCCATTGCGTCGTGTCGCGCCAGAACGTCCGCACGTCCTTCACCAGCATCGCCTGCGCGTCGGGACGCACCCAGCGGCACAGC
>CAZIFU010000181.1:0-3857 GCA_964539075.1 uncultured Verrucomicrobiota bacterium
ATCACCCGGGAATGGGACGATCAATCGCTCGGAAAAGGAAAGGCCCCGGCATTGCCAGGGCCTTCGGAGGCGGGAAGAGGGGTCTGACCCCGAAGCAGGTCAGACCCCCGATAAGGCGGCGGAGCCCCCGGACGGGGGCCCCGCCTGACCATAACTACAGCAGCGGCACCAGCAGCAGCGCCACGATGTGCCGCCAGTCCACCGTACTGCTCGCCACTTGAATTCGTCGTGCAGGCAGACTGGAACACGACGTGGAACACCACCTTTGTAGTGTTGAGATACAACGCCGCCCATGTCTTTGAATCTACAGTAGCGGTAATATCTGCCGGCCTGTAATGCTTTGCAGTGTCAGTTACAAATTTCACAATGCCTCTGCACCTGCCCTTACTTGGGTGGCGCGTAGGTGTCTGGCGAGCCCATCGGCACGTTGGGGTACTTTTTGACACTGGTTTGAAATTCGACAATGAGTGGGATAATCGTAAACTGGAGCCAGGTATTGTAAGGCTCAGCAACCTGACGCTCCTCGCGTGGGTCGCGAATGAGATCAACGACCTTCGGCACCGTTGAATACCGTAAAACCGGATCGTACTTCCTCTCTTGCCAAGCGTAATGCATTTTCCAGTTCCGCCACTTTACTGCCCTCAGGTCGTCCGCCACGAAAATCACGAAGCCCTCGCGGCCGGACTTCTCGCGTTTGCCGAGAAGAAAGTCCCCCACGTCAATGCCATCAAAGGCACGGTCGTTGGGAATATTGGCACCAGCGATTTTGGCCAGCGTAGGAAAGATGTCAACTTGATGCACAATCTCGTTACTAACCCGACCGGCAGGCACCTTGCCCGGCCAACGGATGATGAATGGCACACGAAGGCCACCCTCCATTGCCGTGAAATAGGTGCCCGCCCAAGGGCCACTCCAACCGCTGTACTGACCGGTGCCGTTATCGGGGTGCTCGACCCCGTTGTCGGCGGTCAGTATCACTATGGTGTTCTCCTCAATGCCGAGCTTCTTGATGGCGTCGAGTATCTGCCCGACGTAGTGGTCAGTCTGGACAAGCATATCGGCGTATTCACCGTGCCCGCTCTTTCCCGCAAAATCCGGGTGCGGTAGTGTTGGATAGTGCGTCGCCGTTAGTGGCATGTAGGCGAAGAATGGTTTTCCGGCATCCTTGCTGCGCTGCATGTAGTCGATGGTCCTGCGGGTCAGTTCACCGTCGATGATCCTGCGCTCGTTGAGATCGTATAACTTGACCTTCTTTGGCTCGCTGCCCTTGCGGCCCTCCATGATCCAGGGCTTGACAGCCTCGGGGACCAGCACGTCACCCCAAACCGAAGTACGCTCCAGGGTCTCTTTGTCCAACCACATTGCATCGTCAGTGCTGTTCGGGAGGCCATACCACTCGTCGAAGCCCTGATCGGTGGGAAACCGCCCAGCCGTTTGACCAAGGTGCCATTTACCGAATGCTGCCGTGGAATATCCCGCGCTAGACAGAGCCTCTGCGAGCGTGATTTCCCATGGTGTAAGGCCATAGAGCAAGGTGCCAATGGGTACGCTTTGCGTACCGCTACGGATTGCGTGGCGGCCGGTGAGAAAGGCCGCGCGGCTCGGCACGCACTGCGGCTCGGTGTTGAAGTTCTGAAGTAGCATGCCCTCCTTCGCCAGCTTGTCAATCCGTGGTGTCGGAGCTCCACGCAAAGCCCCGCCACCATAGGCGCCATAATCTCCCCAGCCCGTATTGTCGGTGTTGATGATGAGTATGTTGGGCTTCGTCTGCTGCGGGACTTGCGCCAATAAGGTCCCCTCAAATGATATCACTACCGATGCTGTGAGGAGGAGGATTACTGATTTTGTTTTGGAGATCATGGTTTTTTTCAATTTAAATTTAAAAAATATAGTTTGTTTTAGTACTGCGGCCATCGTTACCTGACGTGTGGACATGTGAGAAACTCCTTGGGTGTGAAGACAGCGGTATCCGAGCAAAGAAACTTTTGCTACTTACTTTCGTGTGGTTACGCGATTCAGTGACTGTAATTAAAATTAACGACCAAGTCAACGATCCGATTCAGCGAACTTTTCGCCAAGTTTGTCTTTGGCAACTTCGATTTTGTTTTTCACGGCATGAACTGTGCGCTTCCAGGTGATCGCCAGCGCAACAAAGGCACTGCCAGTTGATAATAAATTGACACCAACCAATGTTCCCACGGCCCACAAACCTGAAACCGGCCATTGCCGCCAAATCAGGATTCCCAGAATCAAATCCAACGCCCCACTCATCAATAGCGCAATCCAGCCGGGCACCGGTCGATAGGAAAACGACGAGACAACTTTCCAGATTCCTTCGACAGCAAAGAAAATCGCCAAAACAAGTGAGAGCGCAGCCAATCCGTAGAATGGATGGGCCATAACTGCAATCCCCCCCACAGCCGCGATTCCGCCATGAATCAGACTCGCCAGCTTTTGTCGCCAGGATTCTGCCTGCCAACTCGCCATCAACTGGATCAGGCCGGTGATCAAAAGCAAACCTCCGATGAGATAAACGACAGCGTTCCCCGCAATCGCCGGCGAGATCATTGAGCCAACGCCCAACAAAACCAAAATGACACCCGTGACAAACAACCAATTTCCCTTAGGTATTTTCAGCTCAGCCATCATTGATTCCCTGTTCAAAAAAGTGAACTAGTTCTGTTGTTTCGCCCAACGGCAAACGGCATCAACCGGCCAGCCCGCGTGTTTCACATTCGAATCACTTCACCAACTCGATGTCTGGCATCTTCCACGTTCCATCGAAGATGCCTTCGCTCGGAGCGAACAGTCGCAGGTACGGAAACCAGCCCTTGTCCGCCACGGTCTCGACCCAGTTGTTCTCCTTGCCCGCAGGAGCCGTCGGGCCGAAGTAGAGATCGACCGAGCCGTCCGCATTGACCGCGAGCTTGTCGTAGGAGGAGATGGCGCCCTTGCCCGTCTTGTTCTGGATGATCGAACGCGTCTGGTTGTCGTAGATTGTGATCGACCAGAAATCCTTGGCGGGGGCGTTCGCCGGGATGTGCAGGCGATATAACTTGGCGCCGTCGAGCCACGCACCGGTCTTGTCGCGGAACGTCTGGACATAGGCCGAGCCGGGGCCGGCTTTGCGGAGCTTCATGGCCGGCGACATGTAGGTCGCGCCGTAGAAATAATGCAGCCGTTCGTCGATCTGGCTGTAATGCTCGCTCTCCTGGTCGGCATTGAGCACCATCGTCCAGGCCCAGTGCGTGCCGGGGAGCGGCGTCATGTCCGGGCCGCCATACCGCTCGTCAAACTTGAAGAGTGTCGCGCGGGCCATGGCGTTGCCGACCACGACCGCTTGTTCGAGGATGCGCCGCTGGCGATCGTCGGGCTTGAACGCCTTGCCCTTTTCGATGCCGAGCGGCTTCACCATCGCGACAAAGAACCGATCGCGTTCGATCACCGGGTTCTCGTTAATGAAGGATGCGAGCCCTTCCCAGTAGGCCATCGTCGCGGGGGCGAGCGTGTCGACGGGCCTGTTCGACGCTGAAATGAACCTGGTGGGCGGCGGATTGTCGCGTTGGCTCCAGGGATAGACGCGGACCTTTCGAATGAGGTCGGTCGCCGCTTTGACATTGCCGCCTTCGACGATTCCGCGTGTCAGGAAATACAGTTGAGCGGTAGTGGCCCGCACCACAAAGTAACCCTGCGCGGGGACCTCTCCCTGGTAACCGGGCGGCAGCACCAGATACTTCCCGCCCTGGCCCTTATCCGGTCCGGTCCCGCCCATGTCTCCCAGGATGCGCTGCCAGAAGTCGGAAACCAGCCCGATGGTTCGGCCCGCGGGAACCTCGATCACCATCGGGCCGGACCGG
>CAZIFU010000182.1:0-10919 GCA_964539075.1 uncultured Verrucomicrobiota bacterium
GTCGCCATCGCCGTCCACATCGCCCGCAGCGACGCGCAGCCCATTGGCGAAGCCGGCACCGCTCCCGCCCCATACTTTGGTGACGAGCGTGAACGTCCCCGATGCAATGCCCGCCCGAAATTCCCACACGCGCCCGGCGGCATCTGAAACCAACACATCCACTCGCCCGTCAAAATTCACATCCGCCGCCGTGATACCCCGCGCACTGGGCACCACCTCGGGAAGCAGGTTCTCGGAGTAGGCTCCGACCGTGTAAGGCGCCGCCGTGTTGCTGCTGTGCGGATACACGCGAACTGTTCCCGACTCCGTCAGCACCAGCAGGTCAATCAGCGCGTCACCCGTCACCGCCGCCAATGCCGGAATGGCATTCGAGAGTCCAGTGGCGAGCGAGTAGTTCACTGCGGGGCTTTGACTGTTCCCAAAGTTTCCCGTGGAGGAAATGACCCTCAAGGTTCCGGTGTCGCCACCAATCACCAAGTCGGCACGACCGTCCCCGCTCCAATCGCCGAGCGCCACTGCCGGGCTGTTGATCCCGCTCCACCCTGCGGCGATTCCCCCAAAGTTCGCAGTGCGCTCCGACAGGTTCATCGTATAGCGGCTGCCTATGTTCTCGAACACCCTGACTGCTCCCGCCACCTGTCCGACGAACAGATCATTGTCGCCGTCACCGTCCCAATCGCCCAATGCCGGCGCGGCATTCGCGCCAAAAGTGACACCACCCAAAGTCGGCGGCGACACCGAGAAAAGGTTCGTGAGGATTCCATCCAGCAGCGTGAACTCGATTCGCTCATACGGCTGCAAATCGATGAAGAACGAAGCAGACCTGCGACGAGAGATGCCGCCGTCCTGAATCACGTCCTTGACCAACGGGTGATAACCCCGGACGTATTCCGTGCCGAGGTCAAAACCGTCCGCATCATTGTCGGAACTGGCCGAGTTCCCCAGTGAGCCGAAGAACCACCACTCATACCAGTCGAGCAGGCCATCTGAATCCGAGTCGTTGGTTTGGACGAAGTAGTGGGCTTTCGCCTCGCTGTTGCTCTGGATAACAAACCCGACCGGGTTGATCGCCACTCCCAACTCATCACTTTGCCGGGTGCCATTGATCGTCCAGAAACCTAGCCTGTAACCGAAAGAACTGTCGGGGGCCGCCGGAGTCTGCACAACTGTGTTGGTGGGATGGTAAGTAACCTGGCTGACTAGGCCCGCCGGCTCACTCACCACGGAGAATGTTGCGAAGCCCGAGAGGTCGATGGGGAATGACGCTGATCGCCGCCTTGAGATTCCACCGTCCTGAATCAGATCGAAGATCGATGGGTGATAGCCCCGAATGATTTCATCTTTGAGGCTGAAACCGTCTCCGTCTGTGTCCGTGAGCGCCGTGTTGGCCAGCGACCCGAAATACCGCTGCTCGTACCAGTCGACGATGCCGTCCGCGTCGACATCGTTGGTTTCTAGCAGGAAGGTGGCTGTGACCACTGTCGAGTTGGTGACTGTAAAGGTGAAACCACCCAGAGCGTACCCTAGTTCATCCGCGATTCGCTGGCCGTTGACCCTCCAATCGGTGAAGCGGTAGCCGCCCGGCGCGCCCGGCTCGCTCACCGCCGAGGTGGCCCCTAAAAGCACCACATCCACACCGGAAACGATACCGGCGGGCACGCTGCTTCGGGTGACTGTCACGTAGTTCGTGTCGAGAATGATCAACGTGCTCGCCGAGCGCCGTCGGGAAATGCCGCCATCCTGAATCAAGTCGGCGACCCTGGGATGGTATCCACGAATGAACTCGTCCATGAGCGTGAACCCGTCTCCGTCTGTGTCCGAGGTCGCGCTGTTGGAGAGCGAATTGAAAAAATGGACTTCATACCAATCCGGCAACCCATCTGAATCGGTATCGTTCGTGGTAATCACGTAATTCGCCACCGCCTCGGTTGGCTCGAAGATGACGAAGTTTACCGGGTTGGTTCCCCGGCCCAATTCGTCATTCTGACGGACGCCACCAACCGTCCAGTGGGTGAAATGGTAGCCCGCTGTTTCGGCGGGTGCGGCTTGTGAAGTCACCAGAGTTCCAGTCTGGACAGGCGTGGAGTTGGAAGCGAACAGCCCGGCCGGCTCCGAACGCTGATTGAAGAACACTGTGGTCTGGCTGAATCCGCTAAACGGCAGCATGAGCAGCGCGGCAACCAGCGCGACAGCAGCCGTGCTGCCGCTGACTTGTTGGTTTGTGCGCTTGGGATTCATAGTCCTGCCGGCTTCGATGAAATCGGCAAACCGAAATCAGGGTAGAGGAGCCACCGGGAATGTGCCGCCCTCGTAACCGAAGTTGCCCGATTGCGCGCGGCTCACCTCGCTGGCAGCGGAAGCTCGGACATTCAGTAATCCATAGAGGAAGTTCCTGCCATCCGATGTGGTCTGCGTCCCGTTCGCGGTGGTCAGGGCAGTTCCCACATAGGGAACCGATCGGCCAATGACGTTCGCGTTGGTGAGCGCAACATTGGTGCTCCCACTGGCAATCAGCCAGACCCACGCATTGAAAAAGTCGGAATGCTCCAGCGCCTTCCTGCTAATTGTGACCGGCGCGGTGTTGATGTTGGAGGGAATGGTGATAAACTGAATGTCGATTAATCCCCGATTGTCCTTCGCCAGAACTTCAATTTGTGCGTTGACGAAGTTGGTAGACCAGTCCGCTGCGGCGTTCCAAGTCAGCACGAGATTGGTTCCGGTAGGCGTATTTGTGCCGAGGTTCGCTCCCGTACCATCCACGAACGTCCGCATCGGAATATAGCCACTCAGATCAGCTGTCCCGGCGTACGCAGCGACCGCTGACTGAACGCTGGTTGAATCGGGGTCCATAATCCTGAATGAGATATCGACTAAGGTTGTGGCAGCCCTCTGTTTCACTTCCAACAGTAGCGGTACGGGGATCGCCTTCCGAGGCGCTGAACCTGCGGTTCGGTAAGTTCGCTTATGAACCATCAGATGTCGTTGGTGAGGAGATTGGTTGCCACTTAGTGATGCCCAAGTCTGACCATCGAAGCTGAACGAACCCTGATGCCGAGGATCTTGGTAAGACCCCTGACCTCCAGCGTCGAAAATCCGCAGAATCCCATCTGGAGAAACGCTAGCCAAGCTACCACCACTGTAAGATTGTATGAATTCGCCGTTAGATGTAAACTTCCTTACGGTTGGAGGTCCCAGGCCGGTGGTTCGCATGTCGTCGTTAATATAGACTGTCCCGTCTGCCGCCACCTCAAGTTCCAAGATTCTGCCACTTAGTTGGCCTACGAGTTGACCGAATTGGCCCCAAGCTCTCACGAAACTTCCGTTAGGTTCGTAAACACGAATTGCGTTGGTTGATCCATTCGCCATTCCAACGTGGATGCGCCCATCAAAACCTGCGCAAACTGCCGTGGCAGGCTCCGGCAATGACCACTGCCCAACTTGAAGACCGTTCGTGTTGTAAATGACAATGCCAGGGCCGCCGAGGTCGTAGATTAGATCGTCTGCTCCCATGCTCACTGTCCTTCCGAGAGCTAGAGTTCTGATTGTATTGCCATGTATGTCCCATACCTTCCAAACGCCAGAGTAGAAAACATACATTAGACCTTGGGAGTCGATCATCAGATCAGTCTCATAGTTGCCCGTTGTTCCAATGCCCACAGGGAACCTTGTGACCAAAGAAAAATTATCCTGCGGTTCAGCTCTGAGCCGGGGAGTGTTGAATGCGAAGGCGCAAACAAGGAGAACTGATAGGAAATTGCTTTTGGACGCTGCGCGGTTCATCATTTCATTGCCCGTCCAGACCGCCGCGTGACCGTAACGGGCCACGGGCGCGTTCGTAGGAGTCGCGGGGACCCACGTATCCGACACGGGATTGTAGCGGCTGCCTGTGCCCGTGGCCGGAAACCCTCCCCAGAAAATCATCTCGGGCCCCGTCCAAATGCCCGGTGCTCCAGCGAGCAACCGGGGCGCCGGCGGTTGCCAATGCAGACCAACTGTTGGCCGCTGGATTGTAGCGACCGCCGTCGTTCAAGGCACCCAGCCCTTGTCCTCCCCACACGATCATTTCACTGCCCGTCCAAACGGCAGTGTGCTCCTGTCGTGCAGATGGCGGAGAACCGCCGGCGCGTTGCTCCCAAACATCGCCCAAGTCCACCTTTCCAAGTTTCACGTATCCGGCAGTGGCGAGACCGGCGTCGTTGTAATTGCTTGAGAGTATCACGCCACCTTGCGCCACCGCACTTTGGCCGCTCGCTTGAAGGTTGGCGGCGGCGCTGCCCGGAGCCAGGTTCGCGGCCGACACTGCACCGGGAGCGAGTTGTTCGGCCGTGATCGAGTTGCTCGCGATGTTTGCCGAGGTCACGGCACCGGCCGCCAATTTGGAGCCCGTGACTGCGCCATCGGCCAGCTTGGCGGTCGTAATCGTTCCGTTGGGCACATTTGCCGCCATAAGCGCATAGCCCACAGCCGCCAGGCGCTGATCAGGTGTGAGCAGTTGAAATCCGTTGACACCGTCGTTGAACCAGACGCGCAGACGCACGTCCGGGTTGGTGAAGACGGTCGCCGGAATCGGGGTCATGCTCGCGAGCGCCGAATCTCCCAAGAGGACCGCATAAAGCCCGTTAGACACTGCCAATGAGACAGCGCCTGCCGGCTGGCCACCGTTGGCGCTCGTGCCGTCGTTGCTCCAAAAAGTGACGTAGGCGAGACTCGGTGGTGGCGGCGCAACGGTCACGGCTGGTGCCGTGTAATTCATGCCGGCGCTGACTGGCGAAATGCTCACAACCTGCCCGCCTGAGATGTTCGCCGTGGCAGTGGCATTCGATCCAGTGGGTCGGTAATCGTCACTGCTGGCGGCGCGGTGTAGCCCGATCCGCCGCCGGTCACCGTGTAGCCGACGACGAATCCCGAGACGAGCGTGGCTGTCGCCGTCGCTTGGGTCGCCGTGTTGGTTCCCTGATTGACGAGCGCAAACTTGAACTGGCCCGCGCCGTTGAAATTCGTGCCACCCACGGCGATGCGGCCCTGGTAGTTGATGATCTGAGGCACCTGCCCGTGGATCAATGTGCCGAGAAGTGAAATGCCGAGGAGAACAAGAGCGCGGGTGGTTTTCATGTGAGTCGCTTCAGGTGTTGGGTTTGGATCATTGAACAGTGCTCCTGCTTCATGGACATAAACCGGATCGGTTCAGGGAGAAAGTTTCACCCGGTAGTAACGCGCTGGGGCATTGCTCGCCGCGCCCGCTTCGACGAAGTTGGTCAAGGATTCTCCGCCGTTGCCGGCAACAATTACCTCCGGCGAAATGTTCGTGAAATTGGTGGAATATCCGCCCGGGGGTGGAGTCACAGCCTGGAGGACGTATTTCTTGCCCCCGACCGTGCTCCAAGTGATGCGCACGTTGTTCGCGACATTCGTCACAGAGAGCACGCGCAAAACCGAGGCGGCGCTAAGTGGATCGGTGCCCGCCGAGTACTCGGCGAGATTCGACACGCCGTCACCGTCGTCATCGTTGTTGGGATAGAGAACGATTCCGTTGTTGATGAAATTGGAACCGAAGTTCGCCTGCCCGTTGATGAGGTCGATGATCCCGTTGTTGACCACCGGGCCGTTGAGCTGGAGGGTGCCGCCGTGGTCGGCGCGCAGCGTTCCATTGTTGGTCACCGCCTGGGCAAAGGTCAGGGTAGTTGCATCGGCCACGACCCGGCCCGCGTTGACCACGGGGGCGGCAATGTTGCCCGTGCCCGCGAGAATCCCGCTCGCGAGCACCTCGACCCGGTTCGCTTGAAGGATTGCGTTGCTCACCAACGTCAGGAGGTTGCCGACCGTTTGAATGCCACTGGTGGAAAGGGCGCCGGAGAGTTGGACCGAACCCAGACCGGTGCTCGTAAAGTTCTTGATCGCCGTGAGGCTGCTGCCGGCGATCACGCTCGCGCCCGACAGGTCGAGCGTCAGATCGTGGTTGCCACCGCTGAGGGATGAGCCGAACGCCACACTCGATCCCGAAAGCACCGTGTCCGTCGCCAAACTCACCGCACCGCCGTACGTCTGGATGCCGGTCGAACTGACCCGCCCACCGTTGATGGCGGTCGTGCCGCTGATCACGATGGAAGTGGGCCGGGTAAGATCCCCGACCGGCGCGGCGAAGTTGACGCTCCCGTTCACGATCAACGCGTGCGCTCCTTCGAGCGTGCTGCCGAAGACGACAAACGGAGAAGTGAGCGTTGCGGTGGCGACCAGCGCAACTGCTCCAACATAGACTTGCGCGCCAATGGAATTCACGATCCCCCCGTTGAGCACGGTCGTGCCGGTAACCGCCAAACTCGACAGTGGCGTCGAGCCGCCGACCGCTCCGTTGAAATTGCCCTGCCCGTTGATTGTGAGCGGGTGTGCGCCGTTCAAGGTCGAACCGAAACGAATGATGGCGCCGTTCAGGGTTGTGACTGCACCAAGTAGCACAGTGTCGCCGTAAACCTGATCGCCAGTGGTTGTCACGGATCCACCATTGAGGTGCGTCGCTCCGCCGGCGTCCGTCGTCAGACTGCCGAGGGCTTGGGAAGCGCCGACGGTGCCGTTGAAGACAACGTTCCCGGCGGTGTTGAGCATCAGGTTCCTGTTGTTTGGAGCAATGTCGGCATTCAACGCGGAAGCAAAGAGAAGGTCCCCTCCGGAGCTTGAACTGAGAGTCATGTTCGTTCCAAAGATCACTGGGCCGGTGTACGACTGGGCGCTTCCGGTGGTAATCGTGCCTCCGGACATCACGATGTCCCCCGAGGGAGTCAACGCGATGCTTCCCACCAGCGACACGGTGCCCATCAAACTCAATGAGCCGGCCGTTTGAATGGCCAAGTTGCGGCCCGCCACCATGCCGCCAAACACCAGCGAGTTGGAATCCGTGAGGAGCACGTCCCGCGCGGACAGGATGCTGACACTGCCGAAATCGTTGGCGGTGTTGTCGAGGAAAATGTCCGCACCCGGCCCCGCCGCGAAAACGGAGTTGCCGACGACGAGTAACGCCCCAGTTTGGGCGACGCTCCCGCCGGAGGTCACGGTCAGCGCGCCCGCCACTGATGACGGCCCGAGGGTGATGGCATTCGCGTCGCTCAAAATGACACTGTTCCCACCCATGATGGTAACGGTGTTGAAGTCGTTGAGCGGATTTCCCAAGACAATGTTGTTGGCGCCGACATTGAAGCTGCTGGCGCCCGCGACCGTCACCGGCCCGCTTTGAGCGACATCACCCAGCGCCGTCACGGCGAGGCTGCCGCTGACGCTTGAAGCGGCGAAGGTGAGGGCATTGATGTCCGCCAGTGCCACACTCTGGGCCGAAGAGATGGCAACGGTCGTGAAATCGTTGGCGGCGCTGTTGAGGGTGATGTTGTTCGGTCCCGCCGCCAAGGTGGTGGTCTTCCCGGCTCCGTTGGCCACAATGGGGCCGCTTTGTGCCATTGCTCCCCCCGTGGTCACACTGAAGTTTCCGGTAATCGTCGAACTCGCCAGCACCAATGCGTTGGCATCGCGGAGCGTGACGTTGTCGCCCGAGCCAATGCCAATCGTCGTGAAGTCGTTGCCGGCATTTCCGAACGTGATGTCGTTCGAGATTCCCGCCGAGAACGATGCCGCTCCTCCCACCACAACCGGGCCGCTCTGACTGATCGGTCCGTTCGCAGAGGCAAATAGCGCGCCCGCCAGGGTCGTGGCGCCGTTGAATGCGATTCCGCTGCCCGCACTCGCTCCGCTGTTTTGAATCGTCAGTTGATTCCCGGTAATGTTCGCCAAGGCGATATTGCCGCTCGCCCCGGCACCGACCATGAATGCGAGATTACCGGTGCCAGTATTTATCGACGTTCCGGGCGCCATGGCAATGGTTGCCACCCCGGCATCACGGAAGGCAGACGTGGCTCCCGAATCGTTCGCACTCAAACTGAGGTTGGAATTCTTGGTGATGATGTTGGCATTGATCAGCCCGCTCCGCCCGGCTTGAAGTGTGAGACTTCCAGCTGACGCGTTGGGCGTCGCGTCGAGGACGTTGTTCACGCTGAAGTCGTTATTGGCCTGAATCGTCAAGCCGGCGCCGTTGAGGGCGCTCACGACGGAAGCGGGGCTGAACGACACCGAGTTGGAAGGGTTCTGACTGAAGAACTGGTTGGCCGCTATCGAGTCTGCACCGCCGTTTTGGACGGCGACATTCTTGGCAGCGTTCGCGTCCCCGGCCATCCAAACTACTGGGAACAGATACAGAGCAACCGCCAGACCCGTCCCACGTCCAATCGAACGAGGGCGTCTTGAGCCTGGGAATGCGAACAGCCCTCGGCTGGCTGGCGTCGGCGACGAACGCCTTAAGAACTCATCTTGAGAGGGCATGGGGCGACACTCAACTGATAGGAAATTGCTTTTGGACGCTGCGCGGTTCAGATATAAACACAGTTGCCATCGAATATTTAAAAAAGAACAGCCGGGTAAATGATGTTGAATTAGATGTGGTGCATTCAGATTTGTTTAAAAATATTCCTGTTCAGCAATTCGACATCATTGCAATCAATCCGACTGATAGGAAATTGCTTTTGGACGCTGCGCGGTTCATTCCTCGTGCTCAACGATTGCAACGTTGGTGATGCCCGCCTGGCGCAGAATCTCATGCGCTGCTTCCGCGCCGGTATAGCCACTCGCTGTCGGCGTGCGGCTGTGGCGGGCATACGTTCGTTTGACGTGCCATTGGGCCAGAAGGCCAATCGCCAGAGTAAGGAGGAAGAGGAGGAGTATCATACGGTTTGGTTTTTTGTAATGGGTCTTCTTATCTGCCAAAACAGTTTTAGGCCGCGCAGCCAGAGCGCGGCCCGCGCCAGTTCCATCGCCAGGATGGCCAAGGCGGCCGGGATGGCGACGGCAGCCAGACCAAGCAGCGTCAGGAGGACAAGGCTGGCGCACAGCATCGTTGCGCCGACCAACAGCGTGAAGCTGCGCTGAGTTGTTCGCAACGCAGTCATGGCGAGTATGGCCCTGGTTGAGGACGTGTCTGAAAAACAGGTGGCGCAGGCGACTCACCCGCCCCGATCGGCGACCCGCAGACCGGAACGACCGGAATGTTCGCCGTGCAGGCCGCATTCTTTTTGGTCACAGACGGTTTTCCCGTTCCGCCCGGCGAGTCGCCGGGCAGCACAGGCGGGTCGCCTGTGCTACCCCGAACCGATTTTCCCGGCAACCAGGCGCGCGCCTTGCGCAGCCACCGATTGGCCCAGGCAAATTCAATCGCCAGAATCGCCAAGCCAGCAGGGATCACGAGAAACGCCGGACCGGGCAGAACAATTAACGCGAGGCCGACGGCCAGCACGGTGCCGCCCACGACGGCTATCACCAAGCGCTTGATTTGTTTCAAGGTGGTGAGTCGAAGTGTTGGCAGTTGCGATCTGTCTTGGCGCATGAATCAGGAAGGAGTGTCAGCCGGTTTCTCGGCCCCGGCGGTTTTTCTGGCTCTCAGAAGACACGGCAGCATCACCACCGAACCCGCCAGCATCAGCGTGATCAAGATTGCCGCGAACAATTTTTCTGATTTGCCATCGAGCACCGCCAGCCAGCCGACCGTCGCCCGCCATGCGAAGACCAGCGCCAGGAAGCCGGTGGTCACCAATGCCGCCGGCCAGCTCCAACGGATGCCGCGCGCTCCCAGGACGCCCCACAGAATCGAGAGCGCGCCAAAGGTGCCGCCGGACATCAATGCCGTTTTCGCCTTATCCGGGTTCGATAAATAGCCAAGCACTCCGAGGAGAATCAGGAAACCCCCGTAAAAAATCAGATAACCTGCCGTCTTGGTGTTCATGGCGCAAAAGATTCTTTCGCTTTCACTCACGCGGCCCGGCACCGGTCGCTTTGGAAGCCGGCGTGGTGCCTGGCGCTGTCTTGTCGCCCTCGGGACGCGGCCCCGCCAGATACCGGAACAGGGGCGAGTCTGCGGAGAGCAGCAGCGTGCTGCGTTTGCCCAGGAACAACTCGTAACTTTGCAGGCTGCGCACGAAGCGGTAGAACTCGGGGTCTCTGCCGTAAGCCTCCGCGTAGATGCGCGTGGCGGTCGCGTCGCCTTCGCCGCGCAGTTTTTGGGCGTTTTGTTCCGCGTCGGCCAGGACGATAGTGCGTTCCTTGTCCGTCTGGCTGCGCAGTTTGTTGGCTTCCTCTTCGCCCTCGCTGCGGTAGCGTTTGGCCTCGCGTTCGCGCTCCGCTTGCATGCGGGCAAACACGCTCTGCTGAACTTCCTTGGGCAGGTCGGCGCGCTTGATGCGCACGTCCACCACTTCGATGCCGAATTCGCTGGCTTTCGTCCGTACGCTCTTGGCCACGTTGTCCATGATAGCCTCGCGCTTGGAGCCAATCACGGTCGCGAAGCTGTGACAGGCCACTTCGCTGCGCAATTCGGAAAACACCAGGTCGTCCAGCCGGGCGCGGGCACCGGATTCATCGCGCACGGTCTTGAAGAATTTGAGCGGGTCGGCGATGCGCCAGCGGGTCACAGGGTCGGCCACGAGGCGTTTCTTGTCCTGGCTCAGGTATTCCGCCTCCGGGGCGTCGCTGACCAGGATGCGCCGATCAAAACGGATGGCGCTGTGGAGAAACGGCGTCTTGAAAGCCAGGCCGGGCTTTTGAATGGTGCGAATGTATTCGCCGAACTGGGTGACAATAACCTGCTCGCGTTCGTCCACGATGATGAAGACTTGCTTCAACACGACGAAGGCGGCGATGAGGACGGCCAAACCGCCGAGCAGAAAGATTTTTGAGCGCATATAATTATTTTCCTTTCACAGGTTCAGTGGCCGGGCGGAGACTTGCCGGCAGCAGGGGTGACGTGCCCAGCGGCATCAACGGCAACAGCCGCTGGCCGAGGTCGCCGTCCAAAATTACTTTGTCGGTGTCCGGCAGAATCTTTTCCCTGGTTT
>CAZIFU010000183.1:0-33149 GCA_964539075.1 uncultured Verrucomicrobiota bacterium
CGCCGCGAAAGCCTTTGAAGGCTACGTGGTGCGGAAGGATCTGGTGCGGAAGTTCAAGGGGCAGTATCCCGTCCCGACTTACGTTGCGGAATTCCTTTTGGGGCGCTACTGCGCGACAACCGACGAGGAAGAAATTCAAGAGGGGTTGCAAATCGTCGAACGCCAATTGCGTGATCGCACCGTGCGGGCGGGCGAGGAGGAACTGTTCAAGGCCCGCGCGAAGGCGAAGGGGACGGTCAAAGTCATCGACCTGATAACGGCGAAGCTCGACACGGACACGAATTCGTTCATCGCGCAGTTGCCGAGCCTGCAAATCAAGAACGCGCGCATTGCTGACGACCTCGTTCACGCGAACGAACGGATGCTGACGGGCGGCTTTTACGCGGAAGTCGAGCTGACTTACGACCCATCCATCGCGGAAGAAAATGCGGGGCGTCCGTTCGGGATCGAGACTCTGCGGGCCATCCAGCTATCACGCAAAGACGCTGTGGACGTGCTTTGCCGGGGCCGCGAGAAACTCTCTCTTGGGGACTGGAAGAAGTTCCTGATTCGGAGCGTCGGATTCGAGCCGGAAGCCCTGACGGAGCGAGCGCAGGACTTGACCATTCTGCGCATGGTTCCTTTCGTGGAACGCAATTACAACCTCGTCGAGTTGGGGCCGAAGGGCACCGGCAAGAGCCATCTGTTTCAACAAGTCTCGCCTTACGCGCATTTGGTTTCCGGCGGCAAGGCCACTGTGGCGAAAATGTTCGTGAACAATGCGAACGGTCAGCGCGGCTTGGTCTGCCAATACGACGTGGTCTGTTTCGATGAAGTTTCCGGCATTTCCTTCGATCAGAAGGACGGCGTGAACATAATGAAGGGCTACATGGAGTCCGGACAGTTCAGCCGTGGCAAGGACAACATCCGGGCCGACGGCGGTATCGTGATGGTCGGGAACTTCGACGTGGACGTAGAGCATCAGCAGCGGGTCGGTCATCTGCTCGGCCCGATGCCGCCGGAAATGCGGAATGACACGGCGTTCATGGACAGGATTCATTGCTACCTCGCCGGTTGGGACATTCCGAAAATCAAGAACGAGCATCTGACGAATCACTTCGGCCTGGTCAGTGACTTCCTTTCCGAATGCTGGAATCAGTTGCGGAATCAGTCACGCTTGTCGGCGTTGCAGCGTCGCCTTTTCCTCGGTGCCGCTTTGAGCGGACGCGATACGACTGCTGTGAACAAGACGATTAGCGGGCTGCTCAAGTTGCTTTATCCAAGCCCGGAGTCCGCCATCACTGACGACGCGTTGGAATGGGCGGCGCGGCTGGCCTTGGAGTCCCGGCGCCGGGTCAAGGAGCAGCAGAAGCGCATTGGCTCGGCGGAGTTCCGCAGCACGCAATTCAGCTACCGCATTAACGAAGACGGGTTGGAAAAATTCGTCTCGACTCCCGAATTGCAAAGCGAGGACAGCATCGGTGGCGACCCACTGCCGCCGGGACAGCTTTGGGTGATCAGCCCCGGCGGGCAGGACGAACACGCGGGCTTGTTTAGGGTGGATACGACGGTGGGGCCGGGTGCTGGCGTCCGTGTTCTCAATCAGCCCCCGCCTCCGCCTTTCAAGGAAAGCGTCAAGTGCGCGGAGCAGAATCTTTACGCGCGAGCCAAGCAACTGGTCGGCGACCGCGACCCGCGCGAGCATGAATTCTCCGTTCAGTTACGTGCCTTCGACGCGGCCAAGAGCGGCAGCGCCGTCGGCGTAGGAGTGATGATTGCCCTGTGTAGCGCGCTCCTGCAAAAAGGCATCAAGGGCGGTCACGTCGTCGTCGGCGGGCTGAACCTGGGCGGCTCAATTGAGCCGGTTTACGATGCCGTGAACGTCGTGGAACTCGCCGTCGAAAAGGGCGCGACGAACATCGTCATTCCGATTTCCGCCCGGCGTCAACTGAACGACTTGCCCGACGAACTCGCTATCAAGATCAACATTCAATACTACACCGACGTTCGGGAAGTGCTGCTGAAAGTATTGGAGACTTGATGTTTTGCCCTGACAATCCCTGACAGTAAAAGTTCGGAAAGACTGTATTTGCTGGTGGGCAAGTTGAAAGCGAAAACGCAATTTGACCCAATAGATACGGCCTTGTAACGCGCTTTTCCCGAATCCTTCCGAAACCTTTAGTTCAGGTTCAAATCCTGTCGCTCCGACCATTTTCACTTTCGCCATCCGACCAAAGAAAGAATGCTTTTTGACGCTGCGCGGATCATTTGGGACGACGACCGAACGCGAAGACTCCCAGCGCGCCGGTGGCGATGCTCCCGACCAAAAAACCACAGACGCATTTGGCAAACGTGGCGGAGCGCAGGACGGTGGACCAGTCTTCGCCCCCTAATTTCCCCTTGCCCAACCCTTCCCAGAATATCGCCCAGCCCATCTGTTCGATTGCGTCGAGGAACAAAGCGCGCACAATCAGAACGCCCAGAATTCCGCCAACAACGGCTCCAATGATTCCGGCGATTACCGCCTTTTCCCGTCCGACAGGCCGAACGTCGCTCTGCAATTGGAACGGTTGTGTCATTTCCCGCGCTGGCCCGACCTTCAGCAGGAGCGTCAGACCCCAATAAACCAGCCCGGCCAGCGCCATCGGCACGAAGACCGTCCCCAGGCGCGCGCTCAAGCCGGTGTGGCCAAGGAGTTGTTCGCATTGGCGACCCGTCCACCAGGCGACCGCGCCGCCCACCACCGCGGCGCCGAGCATGTTGAGCAGACTGGCGCGCAACGAAGCCAGTTCGAGTTTCCCCAGCTTGCGGTGCAGCGCGTAAGCGAGCAGCCAGAGGTTGATCAGCGCGCTCAACGTGTTGGCCAGGCCCAATCCGCCCTGGCGCAACGGCCCGATGAGCAACAGCGCGAAGAGGAAGTTGATGCCCAGGCAGACGAGGCTGATTTTCATCGGTGTCTTCGTATCCCCGAGCGCGTAGAAGGCGCGCGCCAGGATGTTGACCCCGGAAAACGCCACCAGTCCGGGCGCCAGACAGGCCAGCGCGAAGGCGGCGCGTCCGGTGGCGTCCTCGCCGAACTGGCCGTGCTCGAAGAGCAGCCGCACGATGGGCCGGGCGAGTGTCAGCAGCAGGACCGACGCGATGAGGTTCACAAAGGCCAGGTAGCCGAGGCCCTGGCGCAGCGTGGCGCGGAACTCGGGATATTTTTTTTCCGCCGCCAGCCCGGAAAGTGTGGGTAGCAGATAGGTCGCCAGCGAAATGCCGAAGACGCCTTGCGGCAATTCCATCAGGCGCACGGCATAATTGAAGGAGGCGACAATCGGTTCGCTGGCGGTGCCGTACCAGAACGCCAGACCTTGCGTGAGCAGGACGTTGATCTGAAACGCCGCTACGCCAATGACCCCGGGAATCATCTGGCGGACGACGCGCCCGACGGTTTCATTGGGCCACGGCGCGACCCAATGGTAGCGGAATCCTTCGCGGCGCAGGGAGGGCAGTTGGAACACGGCCTGGGCCACGCCCGCCACCAGCACGCCGAAGGCGAGGCCGAAGACCTGCCGGCTCAAGGATCCGCCCAGGCGCGGCGCCAGCCACAACACCGAGGCGATCATCACGAGGTTCAGCAGCGCGGCCCCGAGGGATGGGATGAAAAAGTGGCCGCGCGCGTTGAGCATCCCCATGAAGACCGCCGCCAGACAGACCGGCAGCACGTAGGGAAACATCACGCGCAGCAGTTGCAGCATGAGGCGCGTCTCGGCCTCGAACGCGCCGACGGCCAGCGCCAGCGAAAGGCCAAGCAGCACGACGGAAATGATCGCTGCAGACGCCACGACGAGTCCGGAAATCACGGCGTTGGCCGCGCGCCACATGTCCGGCTCGCCGGCGATTTTTTCCTTTTCCTTGAAAATGGGGATGAACGCGGCGGTGAGCGCGCCTTCGCCGAGCAGCCGGCGGAAGAGGTTCGGGATCATGAAGGCGAGCTGAAAGGCGCCGGCCACCGAACCGTCGCCCATGAAACGGGCGTAGAAGATTTCGCGCACCATGCCCAGCACGCGGCTGGTCAACGTGGCCGCACCCATCGCGCCGGCGGATTTGAGCATCTGCGACATCGCGGCGGAGCTTAAGGGTGAACGCTAAAAGGCCAAAGCGCAAAAAATCGTTGAACCGTTGAAGCGTTAAAAGCGTTGAATTACTCCCGGCCCGAACCGCTTCAACGCTTCACAGCGTGATTTCCTCGCCGCTGCGCGCGATGGAGCAGCGCGTGCCGGGCAACTTGCTCGCGGCCGCCTGGAGGAGGGCCGCCTGGTTGTCCCAGTGGCGCTGCGCCAGATGGACCAGCACGAGCTTTTTGACCGGGCGGCCTGCCAGCCAGTCGAAAAGCGCGTCGGGTTTGAAATGCGCCAGTTCGCAGACCAGCAGGTCGAGCGGTTGCTCCAGCAGCGGCGCCAGGTCCTCCGGCGCGCCCAGGTCGGCGCTGTGGCCGATGCGCACGCCGCCGGCTTCCAACAGAAAGCTGAAGGCCTCAAAATTTTGCGGATATTTTTTTTGGTAATTCACGCGGAGGTTGTCCAGGTGGGTCGTGAGAAAAGGCGTCACGCGCGCGCCGGCCACGGCCACCGTCCGGCCCGCCTCCAAGGGGGCAAATTCCAGCCGGAAGCCGAACAACTCGTCGAAGAGATAGGCTGCGTGGAGCATTTGCCGCAATGGCGCGATGCCGTCGGGGGGCAGGAACACCGTCAAATCCCTGCGCCGCTTTTTCAGCCAGAGGCCCTGGATGAACAGCAGAAAACCGCCCACGTGATCGGCGTGGAGGTGCGAAAGAAAAATACCATCGAGGCTGTCGTAACTCAGGCTGGTGCCCAGGTAACCGGAACTGAGCGGTTCCCCGCAATCCATCAGGAACCGCGCGCCGCCCAGCCGGTAGAGGAAGGAGGAGTGGCCGCGGTCGGCGTTCGGAAAGCCATCGCCGACGCCAAAACATTTTAATGACACGGTGTCCATGCGGCCGGGCACAGTTAAACAGAGGAACGCGGCCAGTGGCAAGGCGGGAGAACAGGGGGGCGGCAATGACTAATGACCAATGACGAAAGAAGCACCAAGGTCCGATGACTGAAAAAGGGCCAAAGAACGCGGGTTCGTTTGCGGGTTTGGGCACGGGTCAATGACGCAGCGCGCGGTTGCGGAAGTGCGTGATTTTGAAGTCGGCGCGATCGAGAATATCCTCGACCGCCTCGAACTGGTCTTCAAACGGTGGGAAAAAAGTGTCGCCTGCGACGGTGCGTTTGACCAGCGTGAGGTAAAGGTCCGAACACCGCGGCAGGGCTTGCTCGTAAATCTGAGCGCCGCCGCAGATGAAAACCTGGCGGTCGCCCGCGAGCGATTCCAACTCCTCAAGGCGGGGGACAGTCCGGACGCCGGGGTAAAGGAACTGCGACCGGCTCAGCACGATCGTCTCGCGACCCGGCAGAGGTTTGCCGATGGACTCAAAGGTTTTTCGTCCCATCACAATCACATGGCCGGTGGTCATTTTTTTGAACCACTTGAAATCCTCCGGCAGGTGCCACGGGATTTTGTTGCCCGCGCCGATCACGCGGTTGAGCGACATGGCGGCGATGGCTTGGAGCGGCTTCATCGTATCTCGGGCTCCTCCCGCGCTGTGTGCCACACGGTGATGATGCTGACGGTCTTGGCGTCATCCTCAACACGGTAAATGATCCAATACGGGTCAACCAAAATCTCCCGGACGTTTTCGCGGTTCAATTTTTGGTAAACTCTTCCCAGACGCGGAAATCGCGCGAGGAGCCCGACCTTTTTTAGAATCGCATCACCCAATTTGCCTGCCGCCCGAGTATTATCGGCTGCGATGAATTGAAGAGCCTGGTCGAGATCGTGGAGAGCGTCGTCCAGCCAGATTATTTTGCAGTCCATTTGGCGAGCCGCCTGACGACTTCTTCGTGCGGAACGGTTTTGCCGCCATTTTCCAATTTCTCAAGACGTTCCTTCACGGTTTTGAGCAACGCCAACTCATCAAGAATCTGCGGCAGCGAAGCCTCTTCAGGCATCTGCTGAACAGCATTGAGCACAAGCTGCCGGTCGTTCATCACACTGAGACTATGCGATGCGAGAACTGCGAAGGCAAATTGAATTTGCCTTGCCTGCGCCGGTCACCCGGTTGAGCGACATGGCGGCGATGGCTTGGAAGTAGTTCGTCATTCAACAACTTTCCAACTGTCCAAATCTCCGGGAAGATATAGATCCCATTTCAAATAAAATGTGGCGGCCTGTTCTGCTGAACGAAAAGCTTTTTCCGTTTCTTTAGCCACAATAAACGGATTGTATGTGTGACCTCTGCGCCGTCGATATATGAAACAATTTTGTCCTTGGTTTTCGATTATCCCGAACTCGTATACAGCTTCACCTTGAACATGCGGTTTCCATTCATGCGGAAACCATTGTTCTTCTTTAAGAATTTCGGCCAGGAATTTAACTAATTCACCATACTTCAAAGGTGGGTGCGGCCAAATTCCACGAGCAATTCGATCTGAGACATTGTAATGCCGGCCTCTTAACAAATATCTCAAACTTTCGGCGTCCATATCTTAAACCGCAATTGGCGCCTTGATGGGCGGGTGCGGGTCGTAGCCGACCAGCTCGAAATCCTCGAACTTGAAGTTGTTGATGTTTTTCACCGCCGGGTTCAATTTCATTTGCGGCAGCGGGCGCGGCTCGCGGGTGAGTTGCAGTTTCGCCTGTTCGAGATGGTTGCTGTAAAGGTGCAGGTCTCCAAACGTGTGAACGAAATCGCCGGGCTTCAATCCGCACACCTGCGCCACCATTATTGTCAGCAGCGCATAGGAGGCGATGTTGAACGGCACGCCCAGGAACAAATCCGCGCTGCGCTGATAAAGCTGGCAACTCAATTCGCCTTCCTGAACAAAAAACTGGAATAGGACGTGGCAGGGCGGCAGCGCCATCCGGTCCAGTTCACCGGCGTTCCAGGCGCTTACGATATGGCGGCGGCTGTCGGGATTCGTTTTGATCTGCTCAATGACCTGGTCAATCTGGTTGATCGAGCGGCCATCGGCGGTGCGCCAGTCGCACCATTGCGCGCCATAGACGCGGCCGAGGTTGCCGTCGGTGTCGGCCCATTCGTCCCAGATGGTCACGCCGTGGTCATTGAGGTATTTGACGTTCGTGTCGCCGCGCAGGAACCAGAGCAGTTCGTAGATGATGGACTTGAGGTGGAGCTTCTTGGTGGTCAGGAGCGGGAAACCGTCGGCCAGCGGAAAACGGGCCTGGGCACCGAACACGGCTTGTGTCCCGGTCCCGGTGCGGTCGGCTTTGAATTTCCCTTCTTCGAGAACCAGGCGCAGGAGTTGATGGTATTGAATCATAAAGTGGCGCGACCGCGCAGACGAGTTTAATCCAACGCCCGCCCGCTGCCAAGAGTTTCGTGGGCCGCCTGTTTTTTTTGGAGCGCGGCATCCACCCGGGTCAGGTGAAGTTCTCGGGCCACGCCATCGAGGAACGCGCCGATCAACCGCCGCAAATTGCATTCCTCATTTTGGAGGAAGGCCGCAAAAATCAGGACGCTGACCGGCAGCAGCCAGATCCACGCCGGCAACGACTGGCCGACAAATCCCAGCACCAGCAGCTCAAATCCCAGTGCCGACCAGAACGTGAGTTTGGCCAGCAACGACCAGCCGGTTCGCAGCCGGCAGCGGATGAGCGTGCCGTGGGCGTGCGATTCGGCAACGGTGCTCAACTGCAGGCGGCCCCAGCGGCTGCCGGAAATCTCCACGTCGAAATCGCACCAGCCGGTGTCGCACTTGTTTTGCCAACCCTCATGGTCGAGGCGTTCGAGCACGCGCCGCAAAAAGACCAGCCGGTCAAACCAGCCCGAGGCCCAATATTGCGCTTCGCCACGGGCGGGTTCCGTTCCGTTTGCCTTGAGGCGGGCGAGGGTCTTGCCGGCTCCGGCCGGCAGGGAATGGTGGCGCAAGCTGCCGTGGTAACGCGCCCAGCCGCGGACGAGCGGCTGCAGGCAAAAGAGCAGCGCCACCAGCGGCCGCGACCAGAACCGCCTTTTCTTTTTCGGCAAATCGGCCTGCACCGCCGCCGCCACGCACAACGACACCGAGACCAGCAGGCTGATGAACGCCAGGGGCAGCGGAAACCGGAAGGCCACACCCGGCAGCGGCGCCAGGTTCGGCGCCATGTTCCAGAACACCACGCCCACCACCAACAGCGGCAGCGTCACCAGCACGTGGTATTCGAGGCTGGTCAGCCACATCAGCGCCATATTGGGCGGCGCTTTGTAGATGAATTGGAAAAAGCCGCTGGCGAAAAAGCCGTGGTAGATCATCGGCCGCCGCAGTTCGACGCCGAACTTGGCGGCGGTGTAAATGCGCCCCCGCCAGAGGCTGCCGCCCAGCGCGTTGAAATATTCCGGATGCTTGCGCACCAGCAGCGCCTCGGCTTCGCCGTAGCCGCGTTGTTGTTTGAAGTAAGCGCCGGGGGTCGGGCGCCGGTAATGCCACACGAAGCCCGCGTGGCTGAAGCCCAGCCGATAACCCCGTTGCTGCAACCGCCAGCAGACATCCACGTCATCGCCCGCCGTGCGGAAGACGGGATCGAACCCGCCGATCCCGGTCAACGCCCATTTGTAGAAGGCCATGTTGCAGCCGGGAATGTGTTCGGCCAGCCGGTCGGTCAGCATCACGTGGGCGGGGCCGCCCGGCGACACCATCACCGCCGCCGCGACCGATGAATCATCGGGCGGCAGAAAATTATGTCCGCCGATGCCGGCAAATTCGCTGTTCAACAAATCGCCCACCAGGTAGTGCAGCCAGTCCCGGTCGGCCCGGCAATCGGAGTCGGTGAAGGCCACGATGTCGCCGGCGGCCGCCTGAATGCCGGTGTTGCGGGCGGCCGAGAGGCCCTGGTTGGTTTGGCGGAGGTAACGGACGTTTTGGTACAGTGAAGCGATCTGCGGTGTGGCGTCCGTCGAGCCATCGTCCACGAGGAGGACTTCGCAATCGGGATAGTTGAGTTGTTCGAGCGAATCCAGGCACGCTTTCAATGTGCGCCCGCCGTTGTAGCTGGCGACCACCACGGAAACTTTCGGGTATTCGTGGAGCGGGAAATGCGGGGCCGCGCGGAACATTTTTTGCACGACCTTGAAGGAGCGCTTCGGTTTGCGATCGCGCGTGGTCAGCCCCAGGCCCCAGTCCTCCACCTGCCGGCCGTCCCGAGACCAGTCATCGGTGAAGCTATAGACAATCGTCCCGGCCAGGCCGCAGCGGAAAGCCGACTCGATCTGCCAGCTCAGGGTTTCGCACTTGCGCTCTTCGCCTTCGCGCAGTGAGTCCAGGCCGAATTCACCCAGCAACAGCGGCCTGGCGCCGGCCTGGGTTTGCAGGCGATAGAGGTAGTTTTCAAAGGGCCGCTGCTGGTGGAGATAGACGTTGAAGGTGTGAAAGTCGAAGTTCTGCGGATGCAGAAATTCGGTGGGCGGAAAATTGGCGAAGGTGCACAGACAGTCCGGGTCAATCGCCCTGGCCGCGTCCACCAGTTCGTCAATGAAATCGGCCACCGCCCGGGCGCCGCACCAGCGCACGACATCAGGGGGGATTTCATTGACCAGGCAGAGCGCCAGCACTTCGGGATGACCAGCGCACGCCAGCGCGGCCTGCCGGATCGCCGCGCGCGCTTGTTGCCGGGACGGCTCCGAGTCCAGGAAGCACAGTTGCTTGCCCCAGGGAATGTCAATCAGCAGCTTCAGGTCGTTCCCGGCGGCCAGATCGAGAAACCAGCGGGGCGGCACGTGATAGACGCGCAACAAATTCGCGCCCAGTTCCCGGACCTGCGCGAAGTCCCGCGCCGTCTGCTCCGGCGACGCGAAAGAATCTCCCCGGTCGTTGGGAGCGAACGGGCCATAGGCGACGCCTTTGACGAAAAATTTCTTTTCGCCCAGCCGGAAAAATTTGCCGTCCACGCTCACGCGGGGACGGGAGGAAACAGGAACTGACATTTTGGTTTAGACGCCGGGGCCGGGGGCTTTACTCACGGGAGCAGGGCATAGCAGATGCGATGCGGCCGGTCAACCGATGGAAAAGCCGGGCCAGGATTCGAAGTGACGGGCGGAAGGCCACCTGGCGGGGCGAGACTCCGTCGAGCCGTATCGGTAGCGGACGGACTTGGCTCGACGGAGTCTCGCTCCACCGCGAAGGATGGCGCACCAGCCCGTCGGGCGCCGTTCACTTCAAGTTCAGATCAATGTTGCGAAGTTCGAGGGTGGAGCCTTCGGTCTGAGCCAGTTGGGCCAGCGCCTTGTTGTAATCGGCCAGGGCGCGGATTTCCTCCGAGCGCGCGGAGGTGAGGTCGCGCTGGAGTTGGAGGACGACGAAGCTGGTGCTCTTGCCGCTTTGCAGTTTTTTTTGTTCGGCATCGAGGGCGGCTTCGGCGTAAAGGCGGGCCTGTTTGGTGGCGTCCACGCGCTCGAAGTTGGTCTGGGCCAGCTTCACCGCGTCATCAATCTGCACCATGATGTCCTGCTCCAGTTTTTTGAGCGTGAGCAGCGTCTGCTCGGCCGACAGTTTGCCGGACTCATATTTGTTGCGCGCAGCGCGGTTGCCCAGCGGGATGGAGAGTTGCGCGCCGTACGTGTAAAAGGGCCGGTTGCCGGCGCGGAAGTTTTCGAAGCCATCGCTGAATTCCTTGGTCGTGATGCCGGAAGCGCCGCGGCCGTAACTGCCGATCAGGTCCAGTTCCGGGAAAAGCTGGTTGCGGTAGTAGCGCAACTGGATGCCATCGCGTTCCACGTCCAGCCGCGCCTGCAACAAATCGGGGCGCTGCGTCATCCCTTTGAGCCAGCTATCCTGGAGGTTGAAGGATTGCATCGTGGCGGTCAGGGATTCGGCGGGATCCACGATGGCGTCGTGGATGGTGGAGTACTCGTCACTCACCAGTTTCTTCAAGGCGTTTTGCGCCACGGCCAGGGTGCGCCGGGCGGACAACAGATCGGCCCGCCGGGCTGCCACCTGGGACTGGGCCTGTTTTTCGTCCAAGGGGGCGAGCGCGCCCACTTCGACGCGTTTTTTGTTTTCCAAGAGCAGTTGGTCCGCCAGTTGCAGCGCCTTCTCCTGCACCTTCACGCTTTCGCGGGCGAAGATCAGGTCGTAGTAAGCCAGTGCGACGCTGGTCACGACGTTCATGATCTGGCGGCGTAGCGCCATTTCGGAGAAATGGAGCCGGTTTTTTGAGACCGCGATGTTCAAGCGGGTGCCGTCAATCCAGAAATTTTTCAGCAGCGGCTGCGTCATGGTGATGCCTACGCTGCCGGTGGTGTTGTCGAAGGGAATCGACGAGGACTGGCCGAAACTCTCCCGGATGTTGCCGGAGAGATTGTAGGTCATCCCGCTGTAGGGCAGCAGCCCGCGGATGCCGGAGGAGAAGGTGTTGGCGTCGGTTTCCGAACCCAACTTGGGTTGTCCCGTGTTGGCATCGAACCCGGTGCCGCCGGTCAGACTGTAGCTGTGCACCCCCGAAATGTTGAAGTCCGGGTCGTAACCCGCCCGGGAGATGTCCAGGTTGCGGAGCGAGAGCTGGGGATTGTAACGCTCGATCTGCAGATCAAGATTTTGTTCCAACGCCATCTGGAGGCACTGGTCGAGCGTCAGTTCCAGGCGTTTATCCGGGGTCGCGGGTTCGGCGGCGTGGAGGGCCAGGCCAAACGCCAGCAGCGGGCAGAGTAGAGGGTTGAGTTGCATATAGGCGGTGGGAGAGTGCTTGATTTTTCGTGGCTCGTCAAACAAACGCGTTAGTGCCCCTGTTAACACGGGTTTGAGCCAAAGGTTGCAATTTTATTATTCGTTGGACTGCTGACAGCGCAAGCCACCCGTCAGGCGGCCGCGCGCCGGAGGCGGTCGGCCACGGCCTCCCACTCTGCGGTTGCCGGCAGCGCTTCCACCACGATCCACTCCGCACCGGCTTCGTCGCACGCATGCAGTTCCGCGTAAACGGCCCGCGCGAAAGCCGCGGCATCGTGCGGAATCACACTGACGCGCCCAAACTCCCCGCCCCGTGGCACGCGGGTATGGGCAATCACGTGAGTGCGATGGATGGAACATTGAAGATTGGAGAGTTGAGATTTTAAATCGGTTTCATCGCGCCAACTCAGGATCGTCAGCCGGGCCTTCGGTGCATAATGCCTGCGCAACAGGCCGGGGCTGCGCAGCGGCTCCGGCGGCATTCCGCGTTCCGCATTCCACATTCCGGCCTCCCCGACCACCGCCACGAGTGATTCCGGGTGAATCATTCCCGGCCGCAACACGCGCGGCGGGGTCGCGGAAAGGTCCACCACGGTGGATTCGATGCCGACTTGCGACTGGCCGCCGTCCACGATGAGCCGGATTTTATCGCCGAGTGTTTTGTGGACATGCCCGGCGTTGGTCGGAGAGATGCGGCTGGAAGGATTGGCGCTGGGTGCGGCCAGCGGGAAACCGCAGGCGCCAATGACCGCCTGAATGAACGGGTGGCTCGGCCAGCGCACGCCCACCGTCGGGCCGCCCGCAGTGACGATGTCGGGAATCTCCTTCGAGCGGGGCAACACCAGCGTGAGTGGTCCGGGCCAGAATGCCCGCGCCAGTTTCTCCGCCGGCGGCGGCCAGGCCGCGACACAGCGCCGGGCCATCGCCACGCTGCTGACGTGGACGATGATCGGATTGCGTGCGGGCCGGTTTTTGACCGCGTAGATTTTTTCCACGGCGCGCGGCTCGAGCGCGTTGGCAGCGAGGCCGTAGACCGTTTCGGTAGGCAGCGCCACGACTTCGCCGCGTCGCAACTCGTCAGCGGCGCGCGCCACCGCGGCGGCAAACAATGCGGGCGTGTGGGTGGGCAGGATATCGGCGGACATCACACCGGCCGGAAAAAGGAATGGGAAAACATCCAGCCACCAACTCCGAAAAATTGCGAGCAGGCATCCGACATCGAACATCCAATGAGCATCCAGCCTGGGTTTTTGGATGTCGGGTGTGGGATGCTGGGTGTTGGATGTTGGTCTTTCATGTCACTCGTAGCGCAGCGCGTCAATGGGGTCGAGTTGGGAGGCTTTGCGGGCCGGATAGAAGCCGAAGAAAATACCCACCGCGGCGCTGAACAGGAACGCGATCATCATCGCTTCGGGCGACGTGAGCGTGGGCCAGTTCTTGACCTCCGTCAGGATTTTCGACGCGACGATGCCGGCGGCGATGCCGATCAGGCCGCCCGTGCAGCTCAACGTCACCGCCTCGATGAGGAATTGCATCAGCACGTCGTGCGTGCGCGCGCCCAGCGCCATGCGGATGCCGATCTCGCGCGTTCGTTCGGTCACGCTCACGAGCATGATGTTCATGATGCCGATGCCGCCGACGATGAGCGATACGATGGCCACGCCGGCCAGCAGGTAACGCATCGTCTCCTGCGTCTGCGACATCGCGGTGGCCAGTTCCTCCTGGGTGCGGATGGAGAAATCATCCTCGCGACCGGCGGTGATGCGGTGGGTCTGGCGGAGCAGTTCGGTGATGCGCGTCTGCACGTCGGGCATGATGTCCATGGACTCGGACTGGACGTTGATGCCGCGCAGCGAGGTGGTGTTCAACAGGCGCTTCATGGCGCTGGTGTAAGGGATGATGAGGCAGTCATCGTAATCAGTGCCGCTCCCCGCCGACATGCCTTTTGGGTTCAACTCGCCCACGATGGTAAAGGGAATGTTCCCCACCCGCACCGACTGGCCCACCGCGTCCCCGCCGTTGAAGAGTTTGTCGGAAGCCGTCTTGCCAATGACGGCCACTTTGGTGGCACCACTGACGTCCTGTTCGGTGAAAAACGACCCGTCTTTGAGGGTCCAGGAGCGGATGTCAAAATACTCCGGCGATGCGCCGACGATGCCGGTGGAGGTGTTCTGGTTGCCGGCGATGATCTGCCGCGAGGTGCGCACTTCCGGGCTGATGTGTCGCACGCCGGGAACTTCCCGCCGAATGGCCTGCATGTCCTCCAAGGTCAGCGTGGAGGAACTGCCTCCGCCGAAACTGACGCCGCCCCGCGAGAAATTGCCGGCGAAAATGAGGATCACGTTCTCGCCCATCGAGGCGATTTGCTGTTGCACCATCACGCGCGCGCCATCGCCCAGGCTGACCGTGGTGATGACGGCGCCCACGCCGAAAATGACGCCGAGCATGGTGAGTGTGGCGCGAAGCTTGTTCCGCAGCAGGGCGCGGAAAGCGATGCGGATGGCGGCGAAAAATCTCATGTGACCATTTGAATGGCGACCGCTGCTTCCTTGAGTTTATCCAATTCTTCCCCGGCAAACAAGCGGTTTTCCACCACCCGGTCGGCCACCACGCGGCCGTCGCGCATGACGACGTTGCGCCGGGTGTAACGCGCGATGTCCAGTTCGTGCGTGACCATGATGACGGTGATGCCCTGGTCGTTGAGCTTTTGGAACACGCCCATGATCTCGACGCTGGTGCGCGAGTCGAGGTTGCCGGTTGGTTCGTCGGCGAGGATGAGGGCGGGGTCGTTGACCAGCGCGCGGGCGATGGCCACGCGCTGTTGCTGGCCACCGGAAAGCTGGTTGGGCAGGTGATCAGCGCGGTTGCCCAAGTTGACGAGGTCCAGGGCCTGTCCGGCCTTGGCCGCGACGCCCGTGCGGCCCTTGCGGCGAGTGTAAAGCAGCGGCAACTCGACGTTTTCGAGCGCCGAGGTGCGCGCCAGCAGGTTGAAGCCCTGGAAGACGAACCCGATCTTGGCGTTCCGGATGTCGGCCAGTTCGTCGCGGTCGAGGCCCGACACGTCCACGCCATCAATGAGGTAACGGCCCCGGGTCGCGCGGTCCAGGCAGCCGATCACGTTCATCATGGTGGATTTGCCGGAACCGGACGCACCCATGATGGCGACGAATTCGCCCTTCTTGATTTCGAGCGAGACATCGTTGACGGCATGCACCTTGAATTCGCCGGTGTCGTAAACCTTGTGCATGTCTTTGAGCTGGATGACCGGGTGCTCGTTCACGGGTGAGAGGGAGAAACTTTGAACCTTGAACCGGCAAACGCGTGCATAGTTCGAGGTTCGAGGTTCAAGGTTCGAGGTTCAAGGTTCATCGGTTGTTTCACGGGACGAGAATGATCTTGCCGAACTTGCCGTCCTGCATCACCGCTTCGTGCGCGCGCCCGGCGTCGGCCAGCCGAAACTCCTGTCCGATCACGGGCCGCATCGCGCCGCATGCCAGGCCCGCTTGCAGCGCGTGGTGAATGCCCGCCAGGTCGGCGTCGGGAGTGTTGAACAACGTCATGCCGCGGATGTCCGCGTCGCGCATCATCGTGTCGCGCGGGTTGATCTCCACCGGACCGCGGCTGCCGATGACGACGACGCGGCCGGACTGGGCCAGCACCGTGAGGTCCTTGCCGAGGTTCACGTTGGCGAGCATCTCGACGATCAGGTCCACGCCGCGGTCGCCGGTGAGTTTCATCAGGTCCGCGAGATAATCCGGCTTCCGGTGGTCCAGCGCGTGATGCGCGCCTTGTTCGAGGACGAAGCGGCGTCCCGCCTCCGTGCCGGCGGTGCCGATGACGACCAGTCCCGCGGCGCGGGCGAGTTGCACGGCGGCCTGTCCGACACCGCCGCTGGCGCCGTGGACGAGCACGGTCTCGCCGGCTTTCGCCTGGCCGCGATGGAACAGGGCGCGATGGGCCGTGGCGTACGGCACGCCGAGCGCGGCGCCCTGCTGGAACGTGCAGTTCGCCGGGAGTGCATGGACCTGCGACTCGTTGCAAAGCGCCAGCTCGGCGTAGGCGCCGGTCTGGCTGCCGTAGAAATACACGCGATCCCCCGGCCGGAATTGCCGGACGTTCGCGCCGACGGCTTCAACGACTCCGGCCGCATCACTGCCGGGTGTGTAAGGGAGCGGGTCATTGCGGGCGTAGTTGCCGGAGCGGATGTAGGTCTCGACAGGGTTGACGCCAACGGCGCGAAGGCGCACGAGCACCTGGCCGGCGGCGGGTGCCGTGTCGGGCACTTCTTCCAGGTGGAGAACTTCCGGCCCGCCGTATTGATGCACGCGAATGGCTTTCAACTTGGTTACGGTGGAATCCAACGCCTCTCCCGATCAACGCCCGGGACCACCGAAGCCGCTGCGGCCGCTGCTGAACGGATTGGTCGGCTTGTTCGCCGAGGACTGGGCCATCACCTGGCCGGTGACGATCACGTCCCCATCGTTCAGTCCTTCGAGCACCTCGGTGAAGATGCCGTCGGTGATGCCGGTTTTGATGACGACGGATTTCATGTCGGCCACGGTGAGGTTGGTCGAGCTGAGCGAGTTGTCCACGAGATAAATGGTGCGGTTGATCTGACGCGCGCCGCCGCCGGCCCGGCCACCGCCGCCACCCCCCCCCGAACCGGAACGTCCGCCCTTGCCGCTGCCACCGCCCGAACTGCGCGAGGTGCGCGGGCCGCCAAAGCCACCCCCGCCGGGCGGCCCGCCGGGGTCGCCGGGGCTGCTGGCCTCGCCCAACTGCTCCGGTTTGATTGTGCCGGCCTGCGTCATTTCGCGGAACCGGGCGCGCAATTCGTCGCTCATCTGTTCGCCGCGCTCACGCAGTTCCTTGACCCTCAAAATCATCGCTTCCGGCGTCTGCGGAATGGCCTCGCTGCCGGCGCTGGTGAGCGTGTTGCTGCCGCTGGCCGGGGCGGCGGGTTTGGCCGCCGCCGGGGTGCTGGGCGGACGGAAGCGCATGGCGGAATTGGGGATGCGGATGGCGCTCTCCTTCTTGGCGGTGACGATCTGCACGTTGGCGGTCATGCCGGGTTTGAGCTTCTCATCAGCATTGCTCACCTCGATGATGGCATCGTAGGAAACCACGTTCTGCACCGTCTGGGCCGCGTTGCGGACCTGAACGACTTTGCCGGAGAAATCGCGCCCGGGGAAGGCGTCCACGGTGAACTTGACATCCTGGTTGGTGGCGACACCGCCGATGTCGGCCTCGGCGACGTTGGCGTTGATCTGCATTTTTGTCAGGTCGTTGGCGATGATGAAAAGCGTCGGCGCGTTGAGGCTGGCGGCGACGGTCTGGCCGACGTCCACTTTGCGGTCGATCACGATGCCATCAATGGGCGCGTAGATCGTGCAGCGGCTGAGATCCACTCTGGCGCTGCTGACTTGCGCCTCGCGCGTCTGCACCGTGGCCTTCGCCTGGGCGAGGTTGGCCGTGGTGGTGTCGTAATCCGCTTGCGAGATAAGCTTGTCCCGGAAAAGTTCCCCGGATCGCCGGGCGTTGACCTCGGCGAGCTGGAGTTGCGCCTTGCCGCTGGCGAGATCGGCTTCGTTCTGCAGCAGGCGGGTCTGGTAGGTCGCGGGATCAATCTCGGCGACAAGCTCGCCCGCTTTCACTTTGGAGTTGAAGTCCACGGTGATCTTTTTGATCTGGCCGGAAATCTGGCTGCCGACCAGGACATTGATGACGGGGTTGAGCGTGCCGGCGGCAGTGACCATCTGCACGATGTCGCCGCGCTCGATTTTCGCGATGGTAAACTGCACCTTGGATTTGTCATCCTTGTCCTGGACATAAACCCAGCCGGCGTAACCGCCGCCGCCCAGCACGAACAGGAGGACGAGTCGCTTGAACCAACGGGCCTTCGTTTTAGTCGCCATAACGTTATGAAGTTCGTCTGACTCTATCTATAATGCCAAAACTGGCGAATAGTTTCATTCTTTATTTTGGTGAAAAAAGTTGGGCCGCGCGGCGTCTTTGTCTAGATTCCAAGTCGTGCTGAAGCAATTGACCAGTCAGTTGGCGAAGGGCCTCGCCCTGTCGGACGTCCAGGTGGCCGCCGCCGTGGAGCAATTGATTGCGGCCGGCGTGTCGGTGGAGGCCAAGGCCGGTTTCCTGACCGCCCTGGGCCAAAAAGGGGAGACGCCGGCGGAGATTTTCGCATTTGTGCGGGAATTGCGCGCTCGCGCCACCCCGCTGGCCGTGGACGAACAGACCCGCGCGCGCGTCATCCTCGATGTCTGCGGCACCGGCGGCGACCGGCTGAACACCTTCAATATTTCCACGACCGTCGCGCTGGTGGCGGCGGCGGCCGGCGTGACGGTGGCCAAGCACGGCAACCGCGCCGTGACTTCGCAGGCCGGCAGCGCCGACGTGCTCGAAGCGCTGGGCGTCCCGGTTGATTTGCCGCCGGAACAGGCCGCGCGCGCCTTGCGGGAACAGGGCTTCGCGTTTTTCTTCGCGCCGGCCTATCACCCCGCCTTCAAGCAGGTCGGGGCCGCCCGCAAGCTCTGCTCGGACCGCGGGCAACGGACGATCTTCAATTACCTGGGGCCGCTGCTCAATCCGGCCCGCCCCTCGGCCCAGCTCATCGGCGTGCCGCGCCCGCAACTGTGCGAACCGCTGGCGCAGGTGTTGCAGCAACTCGGCGCCCGGCGCGGCATGGTGGTCAGCGGTCAAGCGCGGCTGGCGCACCTGGATGAACTTTCTCCGCTGGGAAAAAATTTCATCGCCGAGTTCGACGGCGGCAGCAGCGTGGTGAAATCGGAAAAGTCGCCGGACGATTTCCCGCTGCAACCGGCCACGCTCGCCGATCTGGAAGGCGGCACCGCGCGGACCAACGCACAGATTGTGCGGCGGATTTTCAGCGGCGCGGAACGCGGCCCCAAGCGCGACGCCGTGCTGCTCAACGCGAGCGCGGCGTTGTTTGTGGCCGGCCAGGCGCGGCTGTTGCGGGAGGGCTGGGAGCTGGCGGCGGAAGTGATTGACAGCGGCAAGGCGCAGGCGAAACTGGAGGAGTTGAGGACTCGTTGAACTGTTGGAGCGTCGCGCGAGCTTCTTCGGTTTAACGCTTTGATGGTTCAACATCCGCCGGGTTAAAGAGCTTGCGCCTTCACCGCGCATTAGGCAGCTTTTGCCCATGTACAAGATCATCGGGGCTGATCAAAAAGAGTACGGCCCGATCAGCGCGGAGCAACTGCGCCAGTGGATCGCTGAAGGTCGCGCCAACGCCCGTACCGTGGTCTCCTGCGACGGTGGTCCCTCGCAGCCGCTGGACTCTTTTCCGGAATTCGCCGGTCTCACCCCGTTGGACGCGCCGGCGCCCCCGGCGGCTGGCGCCGCGAGCGCCGTGAAAACGCCGGCTGTGCTCATCATCATTGCGGGCAGCCTTGGCATGGCGTTTTCGTTGTCAGGGATTCTGAGCACACTGACGGGCCTCGGCACATCGTCGCTGTCCCACCTGCCTCCGGAAGTGCCGCCGGAAATGTTGCGCCTGCTCACCGTGGCTGTCGGCATACCGGCGAACCTGGTCGGCCTGGCCTTTGGCCTCCTGCTGGTGTGGGGCGGCGTCTCGATGCTGAAGCTGCAGCGCTGGGGACTGGCGATAGTGGTCAGCATCGTGGCGATCATCTGTGGCAATCCCTGCTGTTGTCCGATCGGCCTCATCGCCGGCATCTGGGGGCTGGTGCTGTTGACCAAGCCGGAAATCAAATCCGCCTTCCACTGAACCGCCATGACCCGGCCTGCTCCCCTTCCGCCGATCATCCGGTCGCCTCACAGGTCGCCCGCCTGGATGGCGTTGGGCGCGTTGGCGATCCTGGCCGTGATCGCCGTTCTGTTTGCCTTTGATCCGGGCCAATATGGATTTTATCCGCGCTGCATGTTCAAGGCGCAGACGGGGCTGGATTGTCCCGGTTGCGGCGGCCTGCGGGCGATGCATCAACTTCTCCACGGACACGTGGCGGCCGCGTTCACGCTGAACCCGCTGTTGATTCTGTCCGCGCCGTTCTTCGCGGCGGCGGGGCTGACGAACAGGTGGCGGCGTGTCACCGGGCGTCAGGGGCCGCCGCGGCAACCACGACTGACCTGGCTGCTGCTGGCGGTGGTCGTCGCGTTTGGCATTTTACGAAATGTGACGGGCGTGTCATTATCCGCCATCAACCCTTGAACGAGACGGCCATGTTTACCATCATCGGAGCCGACCAACGCCACTATGGGCCGATCAGTGCCGACCAGTTGTGCCGGTGGATCGGCGAGGGCCGGGCCAACGCACAAACGCAAGCGCAGGCCGAGGGCAGCCCGGAGTGGAAACCACTGGCGGCGTTTCCGGAATTTGCCGGGGCGCTCGCGGCCAGGGCCGTCAGCACACCGCCGCCACCACAGTCGCCCCCATCGCTGGATTCGGCCGAGGCGCTGGCCGCGCAAATCCTGGCGCGCGATTACGACGTGCGGATCGGTGATTGCGTGGGCCGAAGCTGGGACATGCTCCAGAAGAATTTCTGGCTGCTGGTGGGCGCCACGTTTCTCGTGATGCTGATCGCCGGCGCGATGGGAGCGGTTCGCATCCTGGGGCCGATTGTCAGCATGCTGCTGGGCGGCGTTTTGAACGGCGGTCTCTATTACTTGTATCTCAAGGTCAAACGGGGCGAGCCGGCGACCGTTGGCGATGCGTTTGCCGGGTTCAGTCTGGCGTTTGTACCGCTCATGCTGGCAGGATTGATCTCCGGTTTGCTGACGGCCGTTGGACTGGTGTGTTGCCTGGTGCCCGGCATCTACCTTGGCGTCGCCTGGATTTTCACACTGCTGTTGGTGGTGGACAGGAAACTGGATTTCTGGCCAGCCATGGAACTGAGCCGCAAGGTGGTGACCCGGCACTGGTGGGTCATTTTCGGCCTGTTGCTCGTCAATATTCTGATCATACTTGGCGGCGTGCTGGCCTGTGGCATCGGCATATTCGTGGCCGTGCCGATCACTATCGGGTCGTTGATTTTTGCCTACGAGGACATCTTTGGACAACAAACCACCCAAACTGATTGACCGCTCGGTGGCCTGGGGCTGCCTGATGACCAACCTGCTGGTGCTGCCCGGCTTGGGCACCTGGCTGGCCGGCCATCGCGCCCGCGGCGTCGTCCAGGCGATCCTGGCGGTGGCCGGCCTGCTCCTGATGATGGTGTGGGTGGCGTGGTTTCTGTTCGCCTGGCTCAATCATCACGAGCTGCCTGGCGACTACGGCCCGTCGTGGCTCGCGGTGCTCGGCACCACGCTATTCATGATCTCCTTGGGCTGGTCGCTCCTGGGCAGCGCCCGGCTGATCCGCAAAGCGCCGAAATAAACGCCGGCCTTTAATCGTAATCTTAATCTAATCTTACCCTCACTCTTACTCTATTCCCGTGGACCTGAGATTAAGATTAAGATTAAGAATTCGTGCTGGAAGGAGAAGTGCTGATTTGCGCGTGACCCATGGCGCAACCTGTGGCATCAATAGCTCATGCCTGAAATCACTCCCGACCAGATCAAGGCCGCGCTCCTGACCGTGCCGGAGTGGAAGAAAAAAAGCGCGGACATCAGCCGCATCTACCAGTTCAAGGATTTCCCCGCCGCCATCCAGTTCGTCCAGGGGGTCGCACAACTGGCCGAGCAGGCGTGGCATCACCCGGACATTGATATCCGCTGGAACAAAGTCACGCTCACGCTGACCACGCACGACCAGGGCGGGCTGACGGAAAAGGATTTCGCGTTGGCCAAAAAATTTGACGCGCTGGCGGCGCCGGTGGCGAAGGCCGGCGGCTGAGCTTGCCGGGCCGGCAGAATTTAATTGAACCACGAATGGACACGAATGAACACCAATCAGGCCAAGGCTGACGTCTGAGCCTGGCTCCAACTGGCTGGCTGGCCAAAGGGTGCGGCCAGTCACAGTTGGCGGCCGTGTTTCCGGCGCGATATTCGTGTCTGTTCAAGTTCATTCGTGGTTCAGTCATGTAAATCGTCCCGGTTAAGCCATCGTCCGCAGCTCCAGCCACATCGCCGCCCGGAAAGTTTTCTGCGGTTCGAGCACGATCAACTCGCGGTCGCGCGTCCGGCTGAAGGAATTGGGCAGCGCCGTCCAAGGTTCGAGGCAGTAATACGGTTCATTGGGCGTCTTGGCCCAGAGCGCCACGAAGCGGTGTTGCGGGGCATCCTGGAAATTGAGCGTCACCTCCAGTTCGCTCACCGGGTCCACCAGCAGCAATTCGGCCTTTTTGAGGTCGGTCAGAAACATCGTGCCGGCCACGTCCTCCTGCACGCTCCAGTTCTGGGCCGGAAAAGGTTTGGCGGTGAACCGCTCCCATTTGTTCTCCGGCGTCAGGCGCCGGGCTTCGGGAATTTCCACGAAACAGGCGTCCCGCCGGCTGCGGGGCGAGAGCGGTACTTGCAGGTAGGGATGAAAACCGGTGCTGAAGGGCAGCGGCACCGCGCCGGTGTTTTCGATGACCTGCTCCCAATGCAGCCGGCCCTGCGCGAGCCGGTAGCCCAGCCGCTGCCGGAATGCGAACGGGTAGTGGGCGCGCGTGGTTTCGCAGTCGGTCAACTCCATCGTGATCGAGGCCGGCGTTTGCTCGACCACACTCCATTTGGAGCGCCGCGCAAAACCGTGCTGGGGCATTTCATAGACCTGCCCGTTCCACTCGTAGTGATGTTCCTTGTCGCGGGCGCGGCTGCTGCTGACGAGCGGAAAGAGCACCGGGTTGCCGGCATACATCTCGCGCGGGTAACGGTCCACCACGGCGGGCGTGGAGTGCAGCGCGTTCACCAGCCCGTGCCGCGGCAGGTGCCGGGCGTAGCGCAGGAGCCAGCCGCCCAGTTCGGGCGCGACCACGGCCGTGGCGCCTTCGGCATCGGTCAGCGTGACAAAATTTCGTTCCGGCATAATGGCGCGGGGGAAGCCGAATCTTTTCAACGACGGCGGGTGATGAGGCGCATATCTCAATGTCGCTCCGACAGAACGAAATTACGCCAGGGCGCGCGGCGTGTCACGCTTTCCTTTGGAGGAACAGCCGTGCTCAGGCAAACAAATCCATCGGCGGCGGCGGGCCGGTTGGCTTGAACATTCCCGGTCTGGCGGTGGCCCATCCGGCCTCAAGAATCCCTTCGAGCCGGTGGTCGCCGGCCGCCACATTTCGGCAGGAGGGTGGTTGGCAAGAACCACACACCACGCTGCTCCATTTCGGTACACGCCGGCGTTTCAGCGCGCGTCAACTGGATGGAACGGCGCAAAAAACGCGCGCGGGCCGCACAAAATTCATTGGGCCGCCCGTTCTCCGAACTGCGAAAAACTGCCGCCGGCCAAAGGGCACACGAAATGCATCAGGGCAAAGGACGATGCATAACTTTTATGTTGCCTGTGATCTCGGTGTGGAAAACGGCCGCGTGATGTTGGGCATGCTTCACAAAAGCAACCTTACGGTGAGCGAGGTTCGTTGTTTCCCGAACCTGCCCCTCAAGGAGAATCATTCGCTCCACTGGAACATTCCTCAGTTGTACCAGGAAACCCTGGCCGGTCTGCGCAAGATCGGTGAGTACGAAGAGCCGGTGGACAGCATCAGTTGCAATTCGTGGGCCGCGGATTACCTGCTCTTCGAGCCGGACGGCTCTTTGATCACCCCGGCCTATCATCATGGCGATCCCCGCACCGAGGCGGGCATGAAAAAGGTCTTCTCGAAAGTCCCGTGGGAAACCATTTACGATGAAACGGGCGTCCAGAACATGCCCGGCAATACGCTCTTTCAGTTGGGGGCGGAAAAATCCCGGCGTCTCAAGCGCGTCAGCCATCTCGTGCCCGTCGCCGATGGATTCAATTATCTGCTGGCCGGCGTCCCGCGCGTGGAAATGTCCCTGGCCAGCGCCACGCAGCTTTACAATCCGGTCACCAAAACCTGGTCGGACCGGCTGCTCAGCGCCCTGCAACTCCCTCCCACACTCTTTCCGCCGGTCGTTCCGGCCGGCACCGTGCTGGGGGCATTGCGCCCGGAAATCGCCCAAGCAACCGGACTGGAAGACGCGCGGGTCGTCGCCTCCTGTTCGCACGAACTGGCGGCGGCACTGGCCGGGTTGCCCATTGTCGAGGGGGAGAACTGGGCGTTTCTGAGATTGGGCACCTGGGCGGTCATGGGCACCGAACTCGCTGAACCGATCATCAACGAGAGTAGCCGGGAGTCGAATTTCACCAACGAGTTGGGCTACGGAGGTTTGGTTCGTTTCTCCAAACACACGGTCGGCCTCTGGATTCTGGAGGAGTGCCGCCGCTTCTGGAGGGAAAAGGACCGCGATCTGGACATCCATTTGCTCATGCACCTGGCTCTTTCCGAAGAACCTTTTGAATCGCTGATCAACCTGGCCGATCCGCGTTTCCTCACGCCGGGCGACATGCCGTTGAAAATCCAGGCGTTCTGCAAAGAGACCCATCAGCCGGTGCCCCGCAAACCGGGTCCGACCTTCCGTTGTGTCCTGGAAAGTCTCGCCTTGTTGTATCGCAAAACACTCCAGGAGATCGAGCAACTCACCGGTCGTGAGACCACGCGCCTCTACCTGCTCGGCGAATCGGCCAACAGCTTTTTGAACAGTTTCATCGCCAACGCGCTGCAGGTGCCCGTTGTCATTGCTCCCGCTGACGCCACAGCCATCGGAAACGTGGTCGTGCAAGCGGTGGCCTTGGGGCACATCCAGTCACTCGAACGGGCGCGGGAGGTGGTGCGAAATTCTTTCAAAACGGAGACCATTGTCCCGCACGCCGCCGATTGGGAAGCGCCCTACGAACGGCTCGCGGAACTCGTTCCGGCCTGAGCTGCGTTGGCCTCCGGAACGCGTGCCCGCCGGAAAACCGGGTCCAATCCCGTTCCCCACCGTCAGTGGATGTCCAGCCGGGGCCTTATCCGAACAAATCCATCTGCGGCGGCGGGGCGAGCTGCTTGAGCTTGTCGCGGTCCTGCTGCCGGCGCGAGGATTGGCGCACGTTGCCTTCGGGCGTCAGTTCGCTTTCCTCCAGATTGCGCAAAATGACTTTCGCGCGCTCGATCACTTCCTTTGGCACGCCGGCCAGTCGCGCCACGTGGATGCCGTAGCTCTTGTCCGTGCCGCCGGCGACGATTTTGCGCAGGAAAACGATCTGGTCGTTCCACTCGCGCACCGCCACGTTGAAATTCTTCACGCGCGGCAGACGCCCGGCCAGTTCGGCCAGCTCATGATAGTGCGTGGCGAAAAGCGTCTTCGCGCCCACCGCGTTGTGCAGGTGCTCGACAATGCTCCACGCCAGGCTCAGGCCGTCGAATGTGCTCGTGCCGCGCCCGATCTCGTCGAGGATGATGAGGCTGCGCGCCGTGGCGTTGTTGAGGAGGTTCGCCGTCTCGCTCATCTCCACCATGAACGTGCTCTGCCCCCGCGCAAGGTCATCGCTCGCGCCAATGCGCGTGAAGATGCGGTCCACGAGGTCAATCCGCGCCGACGCCGCGGGAATGAAGCTGCCCGTGTGCGCCAGCAACGCGAGCAACGCCACCTGCCGGATGTAAGTGCTCTTGCCCGCCATGTTCGGCCCGGTGATCAGCGCGATCCGCGTAGCGCCGGCCTCCGGCCCGGCGTCGAGGTTTGATTCCCTCTCCCCTTCGGAGGGGAGAGGGTCAGGGTGAGGGGTGACGACGTTGGACTCGACGCGACCGTCTTCGCTCGATGCCTGCCTCCTCACCCCATCCCTCTCCCCCGAGGCGGGAGAGGGAGAAGACGGCGTGGCGCGGCCGGCAAGCTCCGTATCATTCGGCACGAAGCGCTCCTCGCTGAGCGCCTGGTCGAGCACCGGATGGCGGCCATCGTGGATTTGCACCATGCCTTCGTCGCCGACTTCAGGACGGCAGTAGCTGAACAATCGCGCGGTCTCGGCGAAGGACGCGAGCACGTCGAGTTGCGCCAGCGCGGCGGCGGTCTGTTGGATTTCCTGCAAGCCGCCGATGACTTCCTCGCGCACCTTCAGGAACAGTTCGTATTCGAGCTTCACGCCGCGCTCCTCGGCGCCGAGGATTTTGCCTTCCATCGCCTTCAAGTCCGGCGTGATGAACCGCTCGCCATTGGCGATGGTCTGCTTGCGGACGTAGTTCACCGGCACCTTGTCGAGGTTCGCCTTCGTCACCTCGATGTAGTAGCCGAACACCGAGTTGAACCGCACCTTGAGCGATGCGATGCCCGTGCGCTCGATTTCGTCCTGCTGCAGTTTCGCGATCCAATCCTTGCCGCCGCGCTGAGCCGAACGCAGTTCGTCAAGTTCCGCGGAAAAGCCGTCGCGGATGAGACCGCCTTCCTTCAACGCCAGTGGCGCTTCGTCAACAATAGCGCGGGAGATCAATTCCACGAGGTGCGGCAGCTCGGTGAGTTGCGCGGTCAACTCTTCAATCAAGCGGGTGGGGCGAGCGTCCCCGCCAGCCGGGTCTTCTTCTTCCAGCAAAGGTTCGGCTCGCGAGGACGCTCGCCCCACCGATAAGAGAATTTCCTTCAGCCCCGGCACCTGCTCGAGCGCCAGCCGCAGCGCCACGAGATCGCGCGCGTTGCCAGTGCCGACGCTCAATCGCGCGATCGTCCGTTCCAGGTCGCGCACCTCGGCCAGCCGCGCGCGGAAATTCCCCAACGCGGACGAGCTGTCCAGCCACGCCTGCACCGCCTCCTGCCGGCGGCGAATCGGCTCCACGGCCGCGAGTGGTTGCGTGAGCCAGTCCCGCAACCGCCGCGCGCCCATCGGGGTGACCGTGCGGTTGAGCGCGCCATAGAGCGACGTGTTCTTCGGCGCGTCGCGGTGGAGCGGTTCGAGGATTTCCAGGTTGCGAAGCGACGCGGCGTCGAGCACGAGGTAATCGGCGCACTGATAGAACGAGAGCCGCGTGAGATGCTTCACGTCGCGGCGCAGATGTTGCGCGAGATAGTGGAGCACCGCGCCCGCCGCGCCGATCACCGCCGGCCGGTTCTTCAAACCGAAACCATCGAGCGTCGCCACTTTGAAATGCTCGCGCACTGTGAACTGTGCTGTCTCCGTTGCGAATACCCAGTCGTCATAAGCGATCAAGACCCAGCCGTGGCCAGTGGCTGCGCTCGTGAGAGCGCGGCTGGACTCCGGCCGCAAGTCAGCCACGCTCTCACGAGCGCAGCCACGCAGCAGGTCGCGCACGTTGGCCTCTTCGCCTGGATAAATGATTTCCGACGGGCGCACGCGTTCCAACTCAGTCAGCAGCGCGGCTTCGCCTTCCACTTCCGTAGTCTTGAAATCGCCCGTCGTCAGGTCCACCAGGGCCAGGCCGATGGTTTTGCCCGGCGCATGGACGGCCGCGAGGTAGTTGTTCCGCTCGGCGGCCAGCATCCGCTCGTCGAAATGCGTGCCGGGGGAAAGGATTTGCGTGACCTCGCGTTTGACGAGCTGCCCGGGGCGCGCCTCCTCCATTTGATCGCAGATGGCGACCTTGCGGCCGGCTTTCAGGATGCGGGCGATGTAGCCATGGGCCGCGTGATACGGGAGGCCGCACATCGGCACGGTCTGGCGTTTGGTGAGCGCCAGGTTGAGCAACTGCGCGCCGGCAATCGCGTCCTCGAAAAACATTTCGTAGAAGTCACCCAGGCGGAAGAGCAGCAGCGCGTCCTTGGGCAGCTCGCTTTTGATGCGACGATACTGCGCCATCATCGGAGTGAGTTGGGCGTCGCTGGCCATGCGGGGAGGGTTTTAACGCAAAGGCACTCGGAAGCAAAGGCGCAAAGGCATGGCCGACCGGGCCGCAACCAGACGAACCTTGAACCTTGAACCCTGAACTTTGAACACCACACCGTTTGGCGCCGACCTTCAAAGTTCAAAGTTCAAAGTTCAGGGTTTAAGGTTCTGCGGAAAATCTCCCTCGTCCCCGCGGGTTCGTTGGGTTACATGGCGGAGGCTGTAAACGCGTCCGTCGCCAACCGCCCGAAAATCCGTCCTTTGCGGCTCCGGGACGTTGCGTTACAACTTCCGCCCATGGCCATCCTGGTGTTCGACATCGAAACCTCCGCGCTGCCACTGGAGACGTTCGACGAGATCCAGCAGGAATACCTGTTCCGCGAGGCGGAGAAGATCCCGGACGCGGTCCAGCGCGAAACCCGCCGCGCCGAAATCCGGCGCCAGTTCAATCTCTGGCCGTTCACCGCCCAGGTGGTCTGCATCGCCATGCAGAACGCCGAGACCGGCCGCGGCCAGGTGCTCTTTCTGGCGGAGGACCACGAGGAGGCCGCAGACGAGGCCGGGCTGGTGGAGTTTGTGCCGTGCGCCGATGAGGCGGAACTGCTCACGGCGTTCTGGGATGTCGCGCCGCACTACGACGGGATTGTCACCTTCAACGGGCGCGGGTTCGACGTGCCGTTCGTTTACCTGCGCTCGGCGCTGTTGAACGTGCCGGTCGGGCGCAAGAACTGGCTGGGCTACCGTTACGCCACCGAGCCGCACTGCGATCTGGCCGAGCAATTCACCTTCTACGGCGTGAGCGGACGCGACGGCGCGGCGCGCAAGTTCAACCTCGATTTTTACTGCAAGGCCTTCGGCATCGAGTCCCCCAAGAGCCAGGGCGTGACCGGCCTGGACGTGAACGACCTGATGGCCGCGGGCCGCCACCGCGAGATCGCCGAGTATTGTCTGCGCGACGTGACGGCCACGATGCAGCTTTACCGCATTTGGAAGGAGCGGTTGGCGGGGATCAAGTAGCCCGTTGAACCGGTGAACCGTTAAAACGCTTCAACGCTTCAACGATCTTTCTCCCTGTTTCATACCTGCCCAACCAATCACTGCTCCACATAAACCGGCAGGCCCACCCACGCGAGTTTCAACAAATATTCGGCGTTCCAGTTCGCCAGGCGGAAGCAACCATGCGATTCGGTCCGGCCCACCGCTTCGGGCGCGGCCGTGCCGTGAATCCCGTAGCCGGGCTTGTCGAGGCCGATCCAGGCGGTGCCGACGGGATTGTTTGGGCCGGGCGGCAGGATCAGCTTGTGGTTGAGCTGCCGCGCTTCGGCGGATTCGGGAAACACCTCCGGGTCGAACGTGTAGTTCGGGTGGGGCGCGATCACCGCCACGTGCAATTCCCCGACGGGCCGTTTCCCGACGTATTGCGCGATGCTGCACGGGAAATGAGCGAGGAGGTTCGTCGCGGCGTCGAAGGCGTCGAGCGTCTTGCCAGTCAGGTGGATTTTGAGAAAGGCCGCCCGGGCGGGAGGATCGGCATAGGCCGCGTCGGGCACCTGCACCACGGTGCCCGCCGGCACGTTGGTCCAGTCCACGCCCGCGTTGAGGCGGCGGATGAGGTTCGGATGCGCGTGGGATTTCTCGGCGACCAGTTCGAGCAGGTTTTCGTAGCCGAGGCGGTCCTGCTGCGATTTGCTGACCCAGTTGGCGCCCAGCGGCCGCAATTGCGCAAGATCCTCCGACGTGATCGTGTAACTGGTCTGTGCCGGCGCGTCCAGATACAACCGCGCCCGCGTCGCCGCGTCCAGGGCGCCCGTGAGCGGGAGATTCTCCGCCTGCTGAAAAACCCGCAGGGCCGCGCGCGTCTGGGCGCCCAGCACGCCGTCCAGCGACCCGGAGGAAATCCCCCGGCGCGCCATCGCCAGTTGCGCCTCAAACACATTTTGCGCGGGATGGGTGGTCGCGCCCGCGCTGCCGGCCGGCCGGGAGGATTTCGATGGCGGAGGTGTGCCGGCGGTCTTCGGCGGTGGCGGCCTGGAAATTTTTCCACTTTGCCACCACACCCAGCCGAGCAACGCCAGCCCGAGCAGGCAGAGAATCCAATACCACCCGGTGTCCGGAGATTTCCGGGGCTGCCGGACGTGATAGCGCGTGTAGGACCGCACGGCAAAATTTAGCCATAGGAGCCGGCCGCCAACCAAGTCTTAACTGTAATTGAACCGGCCACCTCCCAAACTTTGTCGCATATGCGACAAAGTTTGGGAGGTCGTCAGCGGCGGGTTTCATCGCAGGAATTCCCCGAACCCGTCATTCCCGCCCGGAGTCCGCGAGCCAGCGGGGGTTGGATCCCACGCTTCAGCGTGTGCCCGGACAAGCTAAAGCTTGGACTCCAAACGCCGCCGGGATCTCACCTCGGCAACAGCCGGTTCAATGTGTAATACGCCTCCGGGTGGAGCAGTTCCGTCCCGTCCTCCCCTTTCAAGCCGGTGATGTGCAACTCGTAGATTTTTTCCGGGGCCAGCGTCGCGACGAGCAGCGACACCGTGCGGCGGTCCGGCGAAATTTTCACTTCCTCCACCGGCACCGGCGTCGAGTCAATTTGCGAGGAGCCGTAGTGGTAAAAATAGTGATAGTAAAAGTGGTGCAGCGAATAAGCCGAGCGGTTGGCCGCGCTGCCGGCATCCACGGGTTGGGTAAAGGTGAGGTCGAAGCCGTTGGTCGTCAGTTTCATGGTCTGAATTTCCATCGGCACCCGCCCGTTCCAGACCAGGCGTTGCAAACCAAACGGCTTGCCGCCCACCGCGCCCCAGCCACGGTCGGTCTGCCCCACGTAGAGACTGCCGTCGGCCGCAAACACGGCACGCACCGGCCCGGATTCAAATCCCTTGCGAAACGGAAAGACAGCGCCCTGGAATTCGCCGCCGACTCTTTCGAGCGCGACCCGCAACAGGGCGCTTTGCGATTGTTCGGTCACAAACATCTGGCCGTTGAAAGGGCCGAATTTTCCGCCGCTGGCGTCCCACACCGGCTCGCTGGGCGCCCGGCTCAAGGGGCCATAGACAAACCAGGCCGCCGGCAGCGTGCGCATCGGTTTGAGCGTGTCGGGAGGAATTTCGTGCGGACTTTTCGGCCATTCATAACCGCGCGCCCAGACCAGCCCCGCCGGATGGCCGTAGAAGCGGGACTTTTGCAGGTGCAGCAGCGGCGAAGTGCCCCACCAATCGCCCTGGCTGTCCGTGATGAAAATATCGCCCTCCGGACTGATGCCGATGCCGGAGGGCGAACGCAACCCCAGCGCGTAGGGAATGAACTCGCCGCCGGCGGTCAACTCGTAGGCCCAGCCGCGCAACGGCACGCGCGAATAGCCCATCCCTTCCCAGGCCACGTTGAGCGTGCCGAAAAAATTCCCTTCGCGGTCCCGCACCGGCCCGAAATGAAACTCGTGATAGTTGCCTGACAGCCCGAACGAATCGGTCATCGTTTCGTAAAGGTCGGCCACGCCGTCGCCGTCGGTGTCCTTGATGCGGGTCAGTTCCGGGCGCTGGGCCACGATGAACGCATTGGAACTGAGCGCGCAGATGCCAAGCGCTTCGTGCAGCCCGGTGGCGAAGCGCTGCCAGTGTTCGGTTTGCGGATGCCACGTCCAGACTTCGCCCCGGCGGGTGCAGACGGCCAGCCGCCCGTCGGGCAGGCTGGCCAGGCCGCCGATTTCCAGCACGATGTCCAGCGGAATCCGGATGGTTTCAATCCGGTAGTAATCGGTCTCCGGGTTGGGGAAATCGAGGTCAATCTGCTCGTCCAGTTTACGCAAGGCCTCCTGAAGCTGCGCCAGACCGGCCGCGTCCAGTTGCGAAAGCCGGTAAGAGAATCCGTAGCCGGAGGCGTAGTTGCTGATTTTCAGCAACAACCGGTTCACGCCTTTTTTGAGGCGGACCGGCACGAGGTCCTCATCCAGCACCACGCCCCGCGTGCCGCGATACTCGTGCACCTTGACGGCGTTGAGCCAGATGGCGATGCAGTCGTCGCTGCCCACGGACATCACGGCGTCCTGGTCCCTGTCTGATTCGATGGTGCGGTAAAAATAGCAGAGCGTGAAATCGTTCACGTCGAAAATCAACAGGTCGTTGCGCTCGCCGTCGCGGAAACGGGAGCCGTCCTGCCAGCGAATCGGCTTGCCGAAGGCGCCGTCATATTGCGCGTTGAGGTCCACCGCGATTTCCGGCGGATACACTTTGGCGATGCCGAGGCCCTGTTGATTGTCGAACGGGCCGAGGAATTTCCACGGACTCTGTTTGAAACGGTTCAACCCAAACGATTCGTTGATGGCGGCCGTGGACGCGGCCTTCGTCTCAGCGCGCGTGGGACGCTTGACATAATGGAATTCGCCGGCGAACCCGCTCAGCGGGAGGAGGAGCGACGCGAGGAGGATGCGAAATGAAGTCATGGGGATTACTTCGCCAGAACTGTCACGTCGAACTGGACGGCTTTGCCGCCGGACAATTTCAACCGTCCACCGGTGAGCGTCCCGGCCGTGGAAGAGAGGGTGACGCCGGGAGTCTCGCCGGGCACGAGCCATGCGTCTTTGTCCACCGGACCCAGATCAAAATGGCGCACGATGCCCTTGCCGCCCGGCGCGACGGTGATGCGTTCGCTCACCGGCACGCCGTCCAGTTCGTAAAGGAAGACCGGCACTTTGTTGACGAGCTTGTAGCCGCGAAACTTGACCTTCGGTTCCAGGTCGGGACTGCCGAAGCGCAACGGGCTGGTGTCGGGCGCGGTGTAGTATCGGGTCCCCAGCACAATGGCTGGCGCGCCGCCGCGCTCGGCCCAGACGGGTTTCATGTCCAGAAAATCGCCCGACCAGACGTAACGCAACCGGCACGCCGCTGCATCGAAACAATACGATTGCCCGCCCGGCAAACCGACCGCAATCGCGCGCGGCCGGGCGTCGAACATGAACGTGCGAAATAGAATTGGCTCGTCGGTGACCCGCACCCGGTAGCTGGTCGTCCCCTCGCCCACGCCGGCAGGCGCCGGCATGTCTTTGCCGGGGAAAAGAGCGACGAGGATTTGCTGGATTTTTTTGTCCGCCGCGGCCGCCGGGGTTTCGCTGAAGAAGGAAGGCATGGCCGTGCCGGACTGGATGCGGCTCGGCTCGCGCAGCCAGCGCCGGAGCCAGTCGCTGCGGATGCGGGCGAACATTTCGGTCAGGTCCGGCCCGCGCAATTCGCCGCCGGATTTTTCCCCGCGAAAATCATGGCAGTTGATGCAGGACAACCCGCCCTCGCCCTGGCCGAGAAGTTTGACGCCCTCCTTGATCTGGTCGCGCGTGGGCGGCGCGAGGGTTTCGCCCTCGCCCAATTCCGCCCCGGCCTGCGCGGCGAACTCGTTGACCAGGGGCCGCGTGTTGGCCTCGCCGAAATGAGGCATGCGCAGTGTCATCCAGGGCCGGACCCGCTTCTTCTGGTTGAGCACCTGGTCGAGCCAGCCTGACCGCAGTTTGTTGCCCGCATCGGTCAGCGGCGGCGGCATCGCTTCGAACGACGCGGTGGCGGGCGAGTTGAGTTCGTGGCAGGCGTGGCAGCGGAACTGGCTGATTCGCCGATGGAAATCCTGGACGGGCGCTTCGGTGCGGTCGGGGCTTTTGAGAAAAGCGGCCA
>CAZIFU010000184.1:0-15486 GCA_964539075.1 uncultured Verrucomicrobiota bacterium
CCGAAAAATCATCACGACCGAACTCTTTCATCGGCTGGCCGGGCCGCACCCAGGCAAAATTGACCTGCCGATCCACCCGTTGAACCGCATTGGTCGTTATCAGGTCGAGGTAGGTGCCTTCCAAACCATCTCCTGTCCCCACCACCGGGGCCAGGGGCGGCGGCACCCCCACCTGCACCGATTCGCAAACCGCCTCGAAGGTCTTTGTCTTGCTCGAGTTGCCAACCGCCAATCCCACAAAAACTTCCGGACCAAAGGGAATGTGAACCGTGCCCAGCCACGTCCAACCCACACCATCCGCCGAACTGTACGCCGCGACCATCTCCCCGTGGCGCACCAGCTTCAACCACGGTTGCATCGAAACGCGTGGCCCGGAATAATCATTGTTGCCACCGGGCTCCAGGCGGGCATAGAACTTTATTTCGCCCAGGGGATTGACTGCTAGAAACGCGCTGAGCCCGTCCTCTTTCAAACCCTCGCGGATCATCAAGCCGGCTTTCGCCCCTTGACCGCCGTCGACCGAACCGGTCACCCGGCCCACAATCTCCACGTCCCCCTGCCAGGGCTGGTATACGTAACGACATTGGTCGGCACTGGGCTTCAAGAATTGGCCCGCACCGGCGATCCGGATGGCTCCGCCCGAGAATTGCACCGAGCCAGTGGTGGGCGGGACACCCACATTGCGGCTCAGCCAGGGCTGCGGCAAGCCAGGTACCTGATCGGTCAGCCGAAGGGATTCCACCGTCGCAGGGTTGTTCGCGGCCAGCAACGCATCCTTGCGGCTTGCCGCGGCAGCCGCCATCTTCTCCTCTATTGTTCCACTCACGCCCCGTTGCCAGGCAGCATACAGTTGCGAACGGGGAATAACCTGTCGGGGCGTGGAGGGACTGCTCCACAACAGCTTGAGAATCGCCTGGTTGGTTCCGTTCGTGTAGTCAAGGCGTATGGAATATTTTCCGCCCGCCTGGAAAGGCACCAGGACACGCGCTTGTCGGCGCGGACCCTCCGCCCAGTCCTCCACCAGCAACTGATCATTGAGCCACAGACGCACCGCATCATTGTGCATTATCTGCAGGGCATAGGTTTCGGTGTATTGCGCTTCGACATAGCCTTCCACACTGGCCATGAAATGGTCGCGGGAAATCTCTGGAACCGGCCGTTTGAGTCCCCAATCGAAATTGACGGTCGGAGTAATGCGCCGGATAACGTTCGTGCTCACGTCATCAGTGTAGGTGGCCATCAACCCCTGCCCGAAACCCACTCGCGCTGCGACGCTGCCCGGCGCGTTTGTTTGGAAATTCACTTGATCAAATCGCGCCACGGACTGTCCACTCTCGTCTTGCCTCGTCGTCACCAATCCGACCTGCACCTCCGGCTTCGTCATGCGAACAATCTCCGTCCCAACCCACAACCAATTGGCTCCGTCCACCGAAGCATAACCGCTGAAATTGTCACCCTGGCGCACGATTTTCAGCCAGCATGGAGCGCTAATCTTTTTACCCGGCCCCACCGTATCATTGGTCCAGATTTGGGTTCGCCCCGCCTTCGCCTGATATGCACGCCCGTCCGGCAGGGGTAAAACTGGAAGCGTATCGGTATCGGTCAATCCTTGCGCCGTTGCCCGCCGGTGAAACGTCACCCCGCCGGAATTGATCAGCGCCAGGAACACGTTGGCCGCGCTCGCATCCGTTTCCGCGCGCACCATCAAGCCCGCCGCAGCCCAGCCATTGCTGCCGCTAATGTCCAAAACTCGGGCCACCCAAACACCATCTCCTTGCCAGGTCTGGTGCAAAAAGTGCGCTGCGTCCTCCGTCCCGCGAATGCCCGTGGCCGCTCCCCCCACCTCGACGTAATCTGCCGCCACCCGTGCCACGCCAGTTGCGTTCGTCAACCCAACCCCCTGATACTTCCAAGGCGCAGGCAGCGCGGAATCCACCCCGCCGGGCGTCTCTTGAGAATCCGTTGAATGGACTGCCACCAGCACCGCCACGACACCGGGCAGAACCAGAAGTAGAAGTTTCTTTTTCATGCGAATTTGGCCGGAGGAGCATTGGTTTTCTCAACTGCCAGCAGCGAAGCGACCGCGACGGTGAAGCGAAGCCCTGAAACAATTAAGAGAAAGAACCGGTCGGGAGAAAGGGCATTCAACATCGATTTATTCCTCCAAGAACAAAACGAATATCAGAGAAACACCTAACCTAAGAAAATTCCTACTCCGATAATATGTCAACTGCGAATTGTTAACATTCGCAAAAAGTTATTCACAGGCACCAATAGGAGCCATGATGACAGCTTGCAAAATTCTGCAAGCATCATTTTCGAGGCCCAAGCCGGGAATACACTGGCGCATCATTGGAGATGTTTTCTCGGGGTTGGCCTCGATCTGGCCGCCCGTGTCATTCCGAGGTGCGGAAAGCTGCCGATTCCCATTCCAACCTGGTATCAAACCCTCTTCAGAAACTGCTGCCTCAGAGCGGACAGCTTCGACGGCGCCCGCTGGAACTTCTTTTTACCGCCCCTGACAGTGGATGAACACGCTTGCCGGGAGGCTGTGTTTGCCCGCAGTCTCCGCCCGGACCTTTCGCATGACCGCTCCGCGCCAACTCGGTCTGGTCAGCGCCACGGCGCTGGTGGTCGCCACGATGATCGGCACCGGCGTCTTCACCACCAGCGGCTTTCTGCTCGCCGACTTGAAGTCGCCGTGGACCGTGCTGGCCGTCTGGGCCGTCGGCGGAATCCTCGCGGGGCTGGGCGCGCTGAATTACGGTGCGCTCGCGCGGCGTCTCCCTGAATCGGGCGGTGAGTATCTGTTTCTCTCCCGCACGTTGCACCCCGCGGCGGGCTACGTCGCTGGCTGGATTTCGTTGCTGGTGGGTTTCGCGGCGCCGTTGGCGGCCTCAGCGCTTGCCTTCGGCGAATACGCCAGGGACTGGTTGCCCGGCTGGAAACCACAAGCGACCGGCGCCGTGCTGGTGCTGGTGTTCTCCGCGTTGCACGCTGCCAACGTGCGCCACGGCGCGTGGGTGCAAAACCTCGGCGTCGGCTTCAACGTCGCGCTCATTCTCGGCTTCGTTGCGCTGGCGCTGCCGCGGCTGCATTGGCAGACACCTGGTTTCCCGGGCCTTCCGCCGGCGGCGACTTTTGGTGTCTCGCTGGTGTGGGTTACCTACAGTTACGCCGGTTGGAACGCGGCGGCTTACATCGGCGGCGAAGTCCGCGACCCGGAAAAGAATCTGCCGCGATCGCTGCTCCTGGGCACGACGCTCGTGACGGCGCTTTACCTGGGCCTGAACACCGTGTTCGTATTCGGGGCGCCGGTTGAAGAAATTGCGGGCAAACTCGAAGTGGGTCGCCTCGTGGCAAGGAGCCTCGGCGGCACAACGTGGGCGGAAGCCGTGACGGCGCTGGTGGCGCTGGCGTTGATGACTTCCGTCTCCTCGTTCGTGATGGCCGGGCCGCGCGTGTGTGCCCGAATGGCCGCGGACGGCTACCTGCCGCGTTGGCTGGTTCCGCGCCACGGCCCGCCCCGCGCCGCCATCGCGGCCCAGAGCGCGCTCGCCCTGGCGATGCTGGCCAGCGCCACTTTCCAGGGACTGCTCACCTACATCGGCTTCACACTCAGCTTGAGCACAGCCGGAACCGTGGTCGGCCTCGTGGCTCTGCGCCGGCGCGAAGGCAAGCGGTTGCGCGTGCCGGGCTGGCCTTGGGTGCCCGTGCTGTTCGTGGCGGCGATGCTTTTGATGGCGGGCGCCACGGTCCTCCAAAAACCCATCGAAAGCCTCGCGGGCCTCGGAACCATTGCGCTGGGGTTGGTGGCCTGGCGGGTGAACCGTCGGCCGTAACCCGGCAGGCTGACGCTGGAGAAATGGGCGCACCCTTCGGTTTGGGGCGCAGTCAGAGATTCACCTGACGATGATGGCGGCAGGAGCACCGGCCTCCGGCCCGGCGTTAATCTGGATTTATCAGTTAAGAGCGCTCTTCCTCTCAGGAATGTGCAGTCGCCAAAACTCATCTCGAAACCGTCCGCTGGCGAACCGCCATTGTTCCGCCGCGCGACACAAATTTGCCTTCACTGGATTGCTCTCGATGTAGTGAATCGCCTTCTTTTCCTGCTCTTCATCGCGCATGAAAGTGTCCCAGTATTCACGTTCCCAGCGCAGCGTCTGGAGCGCCGCTCTCCGAGCCGGCGCGTTGGTGTCGATTTCAGAAACACGCCGGGTCGGAGACCGGCGCTCCGCCAGATACGCCTCCGCCTGCGTGGCCACATGGCGCTTCCAGCTTTGCACCATCTTGCCCAGTGGCGTCTGCCAAATATGCACCAACACATGGGCGTGATTCGGCATCACGCACCACGCCAGCAATTCGTAGCGCTCGTTGTGGAAGAACAGCAACGCATCCTCGCAGAGCTTCGCAATGCGCGGGTCGCGCAGATGACACTCGCCCACGCCACGGTCGAGGTATTCCTCCAACTTCGTGCGCTTCTCGCGGAGGTTTTCGATGGCGAGCAGATATTCCCACTCGCCGCGACGGGAGGCGGGCATGGAATCGGCAAGGCGGAAGGTGACGAACTGGACGAGGCCGGGGAAATCGCAGTGCGGCAGATAACCGCGCTCGTGCCAGCCGAGGAAGCCGAGGGCGCGCTCCTCATCGGTCAATTGACGTGACCAGCGATTCTTCCCCTCGACAAGTTGGCGGAGGTATTCGCGTTTGCTTTTCGGCGTCATGCCCTGGAGCGCCGGTCTACGACCCGGCACGTTGTTTGGACTCGCTTCTTGCCGGGCCGGAGGCCGGCGCTCCACTGATCAAGCCTTCGCCACCAATTGCCGCAATACGCAGGGCAAAATCCCACCGTGCTGGTAGTAATCAATTTCGATGGGCGTATCAATGCGGCATTTGACGGGCACGTTCTCCTCGTTGCCGTCCGTGCGGGTGATGCGGAGCGTGAGGTCTTGCTGCGGCTTGAGACCGGGACCCAGGCCCAGCACGTCGTACGTCTCCGTGCCGTCCAGTCTCAACGTCTGCGCTGTGGTGCCTTCTTTGAATTGCAGCGGCAACACACCCATGCCAACGAGGTTCGAGCGATGAATGCGCTCGAAGCTTTGCGCGACGACGGCCTTCACGCCGAGCAACGCGGTGCCTTTCGCCGCCCAATCGCGCGAGCTGCCCGTGCCGTATTCCTGGCCGGCGAGCACGATGAGCGGCGTTTTCGTCTCCGCATACTTCAACGCGGCATCGTAGATGGTCATCGTCTCGCCGCCGGGCTGGTGCCGGGTCACGCCGCCTTCGGTGCCGGCCACCATCAGGTTATTGATGCGCACGTTGGCGAACGTGCCGCGGGTCATCACGCGGTCGTTGCCGCGCCGGCTGCCGTAGCTGTTGAAGTCCGCGTAATCCACGCCGTGCTCGATGAGGTATTGGCCGGCGGGAGAAGTCTTCTTGATGCTGCCGGCCGGCGAGATGTGGTCGGTGGTCACGCTGTCGCCGAAAATGCCGAGGGCGCGCGCGCCGCGAATTTCCGCCAGGGTCCCCGGCCGGAGGCCGAAGTCCGCGAAGAACGGCGGCTCCTGGATGTAAGTGCTCTCCGGGTCCCACTCATAAACGTGGCCCGCGCGGGAGGGGATCTCGTTCCACTTCGGGTTTTGCGCGGAGAAATCGCGGTAGAGCTGCCGGAACACTTCCGGCTGGAGGGCCGCCTGCATCTGGTCGCGGACTTCCTGCAACGTCGGCCACAGCTCTTTCAAATAAACCGCCCGCCCGTCCCGGCCGATGCCGACCGGCTGCGTGCTCAAATCAATGTCCACTCGCCCGGCCAGCGCGAAGGCGACGACGAGCGGCGGCGACATGAGGAAATTGGCCTTGATGTTCTGATGCACGCGGGCCTCGAAGTTGCGATTGCCGGAAAGCACCGACGCCGCGATCAGATCGTACTTCACAATCGCCTCCTCCAGCGGCGCCGCCAGCGGGCCGGAGTTGCCGATGCACGTGGTGCAACCATAACCAACGAGATTGAAGCCGAGTTGGTCGAGATAGCGCTGCAGCCCGGTCTTGTTCAAATAGTCGCTCACCACCCGCGAGCCGGGAGCCAGGGAAGTTTTCACCACCGGATTCACACTCAGGCCGCGTTCCACCGCCTTCTTCGCCAGCAGGCCGGCGGCCAGCATCACGCTCGGGTTGGACGTGTTCGTGCAACTGGTGATGGCGGCGATGAGCACGCTGCCATGGCGGATGTCCGCTTTGAATTTCGGGAAGGCCGAGAGCGGCAATTCCTGCGGCAGGTCCGGCGTCGGATGCTGGTCGCGCATCTCCGACTCGCTCGGCTCGACCACCGGCTTGCGATGGCCGTAGGTGTGATCGGTGTCGCCCTTGGCGTGCTGGTCGCTGGAGACACGCACGCTGCTGTAAATTTCGTCGGCACTTTTGCCAAATCCGCCTTCGGCGACGGGCCGCGTCAAGGCCCGGATAAATTCCTCCTTCAACTTCGGCAACTCGATGCGGTCCTGCGGCCGCTTCGGGCCGGCCACACTGGGCGTCACGGAGGCCAGGTCAAGTTCCAATTCGGCCGAGTAGCCGATTTCCCCCTGCTGCGGCATGCCGAACAACCCTTGTGCCCGGTAATAATTTTCGTAAGCGCGGCAATGCTCCTCGCTGCGGCCGGTGGCACGGAGATAGTTCACGCACTCACCGTCCATCGGGAAAAAACCCATCGTCGCGCCGTATTCAGGCGCCATGTTCGCAATCGTGGCGCGGTCCACCACCGGCAACGCCGCCGCGCCGGGACCGTAAAACTCGACGAACTTGCCGACGACCTTCGCCTTGCGGAGCAGTTGCGTGACGGTGAGCGCGAGGTCCGTCGCCGTCACGCCTTCGCGCAACGCGCCGCTCAAATGTACGCCCACGACATCCGGCGTGAGGAAATAAACCGGCTGACCCAACATGCCCGCCTCGGCCTCGATGCCGCCCACGCCCCAGCCCACGATGCCCAGGCCGTTGATCATCGTCGTGTGCGAGTCGGTGCCCACGAGTGTGTCGGGGTAGAAGATGGGGTCTGGGGTGTGGGGTCTGGGGTCTGGGGAAGAGAGGACGCCTTTGGCCAGATATTCGAGGTTCACCTGGTGGACGATGCCGATGCCGGGGGGCACGACCTTGAAGGTGTCGAAGGCCTGCATGCCCCACTTGAGGAACTGGTAGCGTTCGCGATTGCGCTGAAATTCCAGCTCCAGGTTGCGCTGCATCGCGTTGGCCGAGCCGGAAAAATCCACCTGCACCGAATGGTCCACGACGAGGTCAACCGGCACGAGCGGCTCGATGATCTTCGGTTCCTGGCCCAGGCGCGCCACGGCCGAGCGCATCGCCGCCAGGTCCACCAGCAGCGGCACGCCGGTGAAATCCTGCAACACGATGCGGGCGACGACGAAGGGGATTTCCGCCGTGCGCGGCGCGGCGGGCTGCCAGGCGGCCAGTTCGCGGACGCTTTGTTCGGTGACTTTTTTGCCGTCGCAGTTGCGCAGCACAGATTCGAGCACCAACCGGAGGGAGACGGGCAGTCGCGAAATGGCGCCGAGGCCGGCTTGTTCCAGCGCGGGCAGGGAATAAAAAAGACCCTGGCGCCCGTCGCCAAGGTCAAATTTCCGGAGCGAGTTGAACAGAGTGGGTGGCGTATTCATAGGCCGCCGCGGCCGGGGATCCGCCAGGGCGGACGTTCAAAATGAAGTTTGGCGCGCGTGATGTCAAGTCACGTAGCGCCGCCAGACGAAACGGGCGGAAGGGGTCTTCCGCCCGCAGGCAGTTAAAGCGTGTTTGAAAACTCACTTTCCATTGGCTGACGCGAGGCTGGCGCAGGTTTGGTGTCCACGCTTCAGCATGCTCTTGCGCCGCGACAGCCTAAAGGCTGGACACCAAACCTGGGTTTTCAAACACGCTCTTAAAATGCCGGGCCGGATTACTTGAGCTTCGCCAGCGCTTCCTTGACCTTGTTGAAGTCCGGCAACTCTTTGGGCGTCGGCGTCTGTTCGCTGTATTGGACGACGCCATTCTTATCAATGACGAACGCCGCGCGCGCCGCGGTATCGCCCACGCCGGCAAGCATCGGAAACAGGACGTCGTAGGCCTTGACCGTCATCTTGTTCAGGTCGCTGGCCAGCGTGATGCCGATTTTTTCCTTCTGCGCCCAGGCTTCCTGCGCGAAGGGGCTGTCCACGCTCACACCGATGACCTCGGCGTTGAGGCCGGAGTAGGCGGAAAGCCCGGCGGTGATGTCGCACATTTCCTGCGTGCAAACGCCGGTGAAGGCGAGCGGGAAAAACAGCAGCACGGTGTTCTGCTTGCCAAAGTTGTGGCTGAGCTTCACGTCCACCAGACCGGAAGCTTGTTTGGATTTGAGAGTGAAATCAGGGGCTTTGGAGCCAACAGGTATGGGCATAATCGTTCTCGGTGTTTGGTTTTTAAGGTGTGTTGTGGCCCGCAGTTTCGACGTTCGCGGCCCGCGTGTCAAAATCTTTTGATGGAGGACAAGCTGCTGCCTGTCCCTGAATTGGGGCCGCGCGGCAACACGGCCCTGCCAGGATTTGCAACGCGCTCAAAACATCTCCCGCGTGTTCCTCCGGCGGGTGAAGACGCCGACGCTGCTACCCCGCGACAAGTTCAGTCACGGGCGAGGGCTTCGAGCCTGGCGAGGGACAAAACATCGCCGCCGCGCAGGAAGAAGCGAGTGACCTGTTCGCGGAGTTGCCGGTAGAGCGCCGGGTCGGTTTGCGCGAGTTCCGCCGACACGTCACGCCGGACAAAACGGACAAGAGCGGCCAGTTCGACCCAGCGTTTCTGTTTCAGATAGACGTCAATTTGCGATTGATCGGACAGCAACGCGCGGGCGGTGAGTTCTTCTTCACGGGCATTCATGGTTCAAGTCTCCAGCACGTCGAGGTACACGAGATTCTCTGTCGCTCGTTCGCGCGCCGGCGACTCGAACCCGGCTACCACCCGCCGCACCCTCCCAAGGTCGGGCCGATGCCGGCTGACCAGGAAACGAATGTCGCCCAGGTCTTTTGGATCGGCGCGGATGAGTTTGGCGGCGATGAGGTTTTCCACTGGCGGACGATGGAGATGGAGTCGTCCCATTCGCGCGATAAGCACCGGCTCAAACGCGCCGATTTGGGTAAGGCCCGGCTCGACTATTTGCAGATAAGGGCGGTCTGGATCGAGCGTCGTCTTGGGATCGAAGATCAACCCGGCCTTTTCAGCGGCCGCTTTGAGTTCACTCCGGTCAAACTCGCTCGCTGGTTTCCAGACGTCCAGGTCGGCCGAGGTTCGGCCCTCCATCCCGCCAAACAAACACGCTGCCGAACCGATCAGACAGAGGTGAACCGGTGAGCCATCTTTGCCGAGTCCCTGAGATAAGTCCTCAAGAACCGCCATCCACGCTTCGCCATCGAGTTGTAAGGCCAGGGGCATTCAGAAACGTGGCGGCATACTACCCGAAACCCAAGAGCAAATCAATTTCCAAAAAACGTCAACTTGGGCGACCAGAAGAGCGCGGCTCCGCCCCATCACGATCACATTACAACGCTGCTAAAACTTCCTCCGCATGTTCTTCCGGCTTCACCTTCGGCCAGATCTTTTTGATCCGCCCGTCCGGGCCGATCAGAAAAGTGACGCGGTGCGTACCCAGGTATTTCCGGCCCATGAAGGACTTTTCGCCCCACACGCCATAAGCCGTGACGATTTTCTTTTCCTCGTCCGCCAGCAGCGTGAACGGCAGTTTGAATTTCGCGGCGAATTTGTCGTGCGCCTTCACCGGATCCACACTCACCCCGAGCACGACCGCGCCCCGCTTCTTGAACTCCGCGAAGTGGTCGCGGAAGGCGCACGCCTCCTTCGTGCAACCGGGCGTGTCGTCCCGGGGATAAAAGTAAAGAATGACCGGCTTGCCTTTGAGGTCCGGCAAGGAAACGTTGCCGCCACCACTGGCGGGCGCGGAAAAATCCGGCGCCCGGTCCCCTTCCTTCAATTTCAAGGCGATTTCTTTGCCCATACTTTCTCCAACGCTTCAACGCTCTAACCCACTCACTGCCGCGGCAGGGCCGAACTGGTCGGGCTGGCGCTCAATTGCCGCACGCCGTCCAGGACATACAACAGACCGGAAATGCCGGTGCTGATCGCCGTGATGCAACTCCAGAACGGCAGCCAATGGTTGTTCCACTTGAGCAGCGCCCACAGCACGGTGACCATCTGCAACACGGTCGCCACTTTGCCGAGCGCGCGCGTGCGGACCGCGACCTTGCCGCAGACAAAATGAATCACCACCAGCCCGATCAACACCAGCACATCGCGGCTGAGGATCGTGGCGGCGAGCCACAACGGCAGGCGTTCCAGGTACGGCGCGTTGTTCAGGCTCAACAGCACGATGCCCGACACCAGCAGCAGCTTGTCCGCGAGCGGATCGAGGATGGCGCCCAGTTCGCTCCGCTGATTATAGCGGCGGGCGATATAGCCATCAATGCCGTCGCTGATCGCCGCGACGGCAAAGGAAAGGATGGCCAGCAACCGGTTCAGTTCTTCGCCGCCGCCGACGTAGTAAAGCACCTGCACGATGAAGAACGGCACGAGCAGAACCCGCAGGATGGTGATCTTGTTTGCAGTCGTCATCGGCGGAAAATTGTGACACGGATTACACGGATTGGCACGAATTGAATTCTGGACAAAAATAGGATGGACTTTAGCCTCAATCCATGAGCCGCTTCAATATAATCGTCTTTGCTGTTCTGATGATTGAATGCGGGTTTCCATTAAACTCTTTAGCGGGATTCGCACCCTCTTTTTATCTCGAAGACTTGGCCTGGCAAGCTTCTGACATTGTGGTCGTCTCGCAAAGTGAGAAGCTGGATGGAAGATTCATGGTGATTGATACATGGAAAGGGGATTTGAAATCGGGTAATACGGTGATTGTTCCAGAATTGACGGCCTTTGCATCCGATGAAAGTCGTTTAATGCATCGCTGGCCAAGGGACGCTGGGACGAACTTAAATACACATGTGAGTGGATCACGCATGAGTCTTTTTTTGAAGAAGGCGACGTCTGGCTCCTGGGAATCTACAGATAAATTTGGCGGCATGAAGACGTCCGTAGCTTGGATTGAACAAAGCCAGGCGTATGCGTTTGTTCAGGAAAAGAATCCTGGCCCAAGTCTTCTTGTTCCATTGCACTTGTCAGAATCAGAGATGAAAGCACAAGCATTGGATGTCGTCCAAACGCAAGACGCCATCGCAAAAACCATAGCTATCACAAAACCGTCTCATCGAGCCGATGCACTCAAGCCGTTCATATCCTCTAAACACTTGTTCGCCCGCAAATCTGCGTTCGCTGAACTTGGCAAATGTGGCGACGCTGCGTTGCCAGTTTTGCGAGGAATGTTAAATGAGGAATCATTGCTCGCGCAACATGGAGACGTCATTGGCGCTTTGGGTCAAGCTGGAGGCAATAGCGTGGCAGTAGAATTAACGACGCTTGTAGAAACAGAAACGCAATTCTGGAATCAGACAGCACCAGGTTTGAAGCAAGGATGGTGGAATGGAGCTGGAATTCAGTGGTCAGAAGTGGAATTGCTCCGGAACCATTATGTCAAGCTGGGCGCAGCGATTGGTGTTTTGGGTGGATTAAAATACAACGGCTGTAAAACTGCCGTAATCCAATTACGTGATGTATGGCGTTCGTATCCTCAACTGGAAGAAGTTGGTCTTGGCCAGATGAGTCAAGGGTGTGATGGATTATTGAAGACGCTTCAATAAATTTCATCTGCGATGGTATTCATTTAACGCAACTCTTTTACGTCGCACGCTCGCGCCTTGCCAAACTCATTTAACCTGATTTGATTTCAACGCCGCCTGCAAACAAACCACCAGAACCAGCAAGTCCCCAACGCGCCGCAAACGGCTGCGCCGAGAAAATTCGCGTGCGGGCTGAGGCTCCACAACCACGCGCCGAGGAACGAACCGCTCGTCACGATGCAATCGCGGATCAGATAATACGCTCCGTAAGCGCGCGCGCGCAGTTCCGGCGCGGCCTCGCCGATGATGAGCGCCTTGCGGGCCGGCTCGCCGAATTCCTTCAGGCCGCGCACCGCGAACGCCAGCGCCAGCCACGCAAAATTGTCCGCCCACAACAGCGTCACCGGGAAGAGCGTGAAGAAGACAAACGTCGCCAGCACGAACGGCCGGCGCCCGTATTTGTCCGCCAGGTGCGCCACCGGGATGTAGCAGAGCATCGCCGTCCCCATCTCGATGGCGATGAGCCAGCTGTATTGCTGCGCGTTCAGCCCGCCGTGGTTCATCGCCCAGAGGATCAGAAAGGCGAATGGAATGCGCTCGCAGAAGCGGATGAGGATGTCGCTGACGAGCAATTCGCGCAGCGCCGGCGTGAACGACTTCACCACGCCGAAAAAAGTCGTGCTCGTCCCCGTTCCCGACCTCGATTCTGCGCCTTCCGGTTCAGCCATGAACCATTGGAAAACCGCCGTGAGCGCGCTCAACGTGATGCAACCCGCCAGCGCCAACTGCACGCCCTGCGTCCAGCCGTAGCGCGTCACCAGCCAGCCGCCGATCAGCGGCCCCACCATCATCGGCACGCGGCGCACCAGCGATTGCACGCCCACACCCATCGTGTGCTGGCGCGTTTCGAGTGACGTCGCCACCACCGTGAACGTCGCGGGCAACGACAATGCGCTCCAGGCCTGAAACAGGAACACGCCCACGACCAGCGCCAGCCAATGCGGCCAGACCAGGACGATCGCATAGCCCGCGAGCGACAGCGCGTTGAAGAGCAGCAACGACCGCCGCTGGCCCCAGTGGTCGGTGAGCCAGCCGCCGGGATAATTGTAGAGCGCGCCCAGCAGCGTCAGCAGCGCGTCGAACAGCCCGATGATGAAAACGCCCGCGCCGAGCGTTTCGAGATACTTCGAGGCGAACCCCAGCCAGAGCCGCTCGCCGGTCAACGCGAGCACGAGCGCCACGAGCAGCAACGACGTGTTGCGCCGCAGCGCCAGGAAGCCGGCGAGCTTGTGCCAGCCATTCGCGGCTTGCTTGAACGTCGAATCGGTTGTTTGTTTTTCCACGGCAGATTCATTTTAGCCACCGATGGACGCGGATGAACACGGATTTTTCAAACGAAATGGACCCCATGAAAACAATCTTCACCACCCTCCTGGCGACCGGCGCCCTGGCCAACGCGACGCTGGCCGCGACCGTGAACTTTGACGACGTTTCCCCCGGTCAACTGCCGACCGGGTGGCGGGCCGGCGTCACCGACAAAGGCGGCCCCAAGTGGTCCGTGGAAGCCGACCCCACCGCACCGAGCCGGCCGAATGTGCTCAAGCAGTCCGGCGAAGGCACGTATCCGTGGTGCGTGAAGCCGGACGTGTCACTCAAGGACGGTTTTGTGGAAGTGAAATTCAAGCTGCTCACCGGCAAGGACGACCAGGCCGGAGGGCTGATCTGGCGCTGGCAGGACGGCGACAATTATTACGTCGCCCGCGCCAACGCGCTCGAAGACAACGTCTGCATTTACCACACGATCAAAGGCAAGCGGACGGAAAAGAAACGCGCCGCGATGAAGGTCGCGCCCAACCAATGGCATTCGTTGCGCGTGGATTTCCAGGGCGGCCACTTCAAGGTGTCGCTGGACGGCAAGATCGCGCTCGAATGGGACGACACGACGTTCCCGGACGCGGGCGCGGTGGGCGTCTGGACCAAGGCCGACAGCGTGACGGTGTTTGATGATTTTGCTTACGGTGGCAAATGACTACGTACTCGGCTTGGGACCGAAGGATCGCAGGGGTAAATCCTTTACGCGGCACCAACCTTCGCTTGCGGTTAGAGTTCCAAGTTTCGCCGAGGCTCCGGCGGGATCGGTATGCTGTGGCAACCCGATCCGGAATAAAAAGCTATTGCCTCCGCAATCGTTCGATGCGGTATAGGTCCAGTTCGCCCTTGCCCTTGATGTCAGCGCGGCCCTGGTGAGCGCCTTCACATTGGGGCTGGAGAAGCTCCCAGGTGTCCGCGGCCACACAGACGGAGCCAGGCCACGCGGCGCTTTCCATGCGCGCGGCCGTGTTCACGGTGTCGCCCCAGACGTCGTATTGATATTTGCGGCGACCGACGACACCGGCGATGACCGGTCCAACATGCACGCCGACCCGCACCTGCCAATGCGGCGGCAATGCATGGGCCGCGGCGATCATGGCGAGTCCGCAACGAACGCAGCTGAGTGCAGGGTTCGCTGCCGGAGTCAGCAGGCCTGCCGTGGCCATGAAGGAGTCGCCGATGGTTTTGATTTTCTCCAACCCGCACTGGCTGACGATTCGCTCAAAATCCTCCACCAGCGATTGCAAGTGGGTCAAAATGTCTTCGGGCGCATGTTGGTCGCAGTAGGCCGTGAAAGCGACAATGTCGCAGAAGAGCACGCCCACGTTCTCGAAACGGCGCGGTCTGACGGCATGGGTCGTCTTCAATTCCTCGGCCACATCGTGCGGGAGTATGATATGCAGCAAATCATCGGAGCGCTGCTTCTCCTCCTGAATCTGGCGGAGATAGGAAACTTCGCGATCACGCAACCGCTTCTTTTCCAGTATCGCGCCGAGGCGGGCTTGCAGCAGCACCGGGTCGAACGGTTTGGGCAGATAATCCTCAGCCCCCATTTCGATGCACCGCGCGACGCGCTCGGTCTCGTCCGACGCGGAAAGCACGATGACGGGAATATCACGCAAGGCCGGATCGGCTTTCAGCCGTTCGAGGACTTCGTAGCCGTTGAGTTCGGGCATCTGGATGTCGAGCAGCACGAGGTCGAACCGCTCCGCTTGCAACGCCTCGAGGGCGCGACGGCCGTTTTCGGCGACCGTCACTTTGTAACCCAGGCGGACGAGACGACGCGCGAGCATGGTGCGGTTGGCTTCGTCGTCATCCACCACCAGCAGCGAACCGCCTGGTCCGTCGGGGCCAGACGGGACTTTCGACCCTGCGGAGGCAGGCGGGGCAACGGCCTCGCGGCGGATGAACGTGGTGACCGAAGCCACCGGTTGGTGCTCGACACGGCCCACCTCCAACTGCGGGCCGGCAAAGTTCTCCACCACCAGCCGCAACAATTCACGCGCGGCCAGCAGAATTTTTTCAAAGTCAGCCACGAAGTTCGTGGCGCCCCGCTCGTTCGCTTCTTCCTGCAGCATCTCGGCGTAACCGATGATCTGGTTGAGCGGCGTGCGGATTTCATGATGGACGAGGTTCGGGTCGGATTTGTAGGCGGCGGACTTGATGGGGTCGAAAAGATCGTTGATGACGTTGAGGAGCCGCCGCCCGGCAAAGTGGATGCGTTCGAGGTCGGCAACGAACGTTTGTTGCGGCAGGTCCCCGGCTTCTTCCAGCAGCATCTCGCAATAGCCGATGATCAGGTTGAGCGGGGTGCGAAGCTCGTGGCGGAGCTCGGCCACCGCCTCGGGCGTCGTGA
>CAZIFU010000185.1:0-44794 GCA_964539075.1 uncultured Verrucomicrobiota bacterium
CGGCCGCAATTTCCTCGTGAAGATCAACGCCAACATCGGCAACAGCGCCGTCGCGTCGAGCATCGAGGAGGAAGTCGAGCAGATGCGCTGGGCCACCAAGTGGGGCGCGGACACCGTCATGGACCTTTCCACCGGCAAGAACATCCACGCCACGCGCGAATGGATTCTCCGCAACTCGCCCGTGCCCATCGGCACTGTGCCCATCTATCAGGCGCTCGAAAAAGTGAACGGCAAAGCCGAGGACCTCACGTGGGAACTCTTCCGCGACACCCTCATCGAACAGGCCGAGCAAGGCGTGGATTATTTCACCGTTCACGCCGGCGTGCTGCTGCGCTTCATTCCGCTCACCGCCCATCGCATGACCGGCATCGTCAGTCGCGGCGGCAGCATCATGGCCAAATGGTGTCTCGCGCATCACCAGGAAAGTTTCCTCTACACCCACTGGGACGACATCTGCGACATCATGGCCGCCTACGACGTCGCGTTCAGCATCGGCGACGGCCTGCGTCCCGGCTCGATTGCCGACGCCAACGACGAAGCGCAATTCGGCGAACTCAAAGTGCAGGGCGAACTCACCACACGCGCCTGGTCCAAAGGCGTGCAAGTGATGAACGAAGGCCCGGGCCACGTTCCCATCCACATGATTGAAGAGAACATGGCGAAACAACTTGAATGGTGTCACGAAGCGCCGTTTTACACGCTCGGCCCGCTCACCACCGACATCGCGCCCGGCTACGACCACATCACCAGCGGCATCGGCGCGGCGATGATCGGCTGGTATGGCTGCGCGATGCTCTGCTACGTCACGCCGAAAGAGCATTTGGGATTGCCCAACAAAAAAGATGTCAAGGATGGCGTGATTGCCTACAAAATCGCCGCTCACGCGGCGGATTTGGCGAAGGGACATCCGGGTGCGCAATACCGCGACAACGCGCTATCGAAAGCCAGATTCGAGTTCCGATGGGAAGACCAGTTTAACCTGTCCCTTGACCCAACGACGGCTCGTGAGTTTCACGACGAGACGTTGCCGCAAGAAGGAGCGAAGACGGCTCATTTCTGCTCCATGTGCGGGCCGCACTTTTGCAGCATGAAGATAACGGAGGACGTGCGGAAATATGCGGCAGAGCAAGGCATCGCCGAGGAAGAAGCGTTGAAAAAGGGGATGGAAGAAAAGTCGCGTGAGTTCACAGAGAAGGGCAGCGAGCTTTACGCGAAGGCGTGAATCGAGCACAATACCGCCATGACCGCCGAACAATTCCACAAACATCTTCAAGAGCACGCGGAGTCGTTTGCCAAGGCCGTCGCGACCAACGAAGGCGAGTGGATTATCAAGGGCTTCATTGATGTCTATCGGCGCATCTACACCATTTCGGTGGACACCAAGATTGTGTCGAAGGTTTTGGAACTGCTTCTGATCCCGATGTTCGAGGCGTTTGCCGCCAAGCACGAATTGACGCTGGAGCTGTGCAAGGAGCAAAACCATTATCCTGATTTGACGTTTACGCATCCTGCTTCAGGCAATCGGTTCGCAGTGGACATAAAAAGCACATACCGGGAGAGTGACACCAAAGTTAACGGGATGACACTTGGTGCATTCACCGGCTACTTCAGAAAACGGGAGAGTAATAAAAACACCTTGTATCCCTACGGCCAATACGCCGCCCACTTCGTTTTGGGCGTCATTTACTCGAAGTGCGACGGTGTGGCCGACGAGCGGAAACATTTTTCCATTGATGACCTCGCCAAGATTCCTTCTGTCATCAAAGATTTTGCTATAGACCCCTCTTTTTTACCGCCAAACAACTTGAGCACCCGGTTATCGGGGACAACCCGAAACCGCTGATTCGATGGGACTTTTCCAATGTAGGCATGGACTGCAAGCCACTGCTCTTGAATTACGAGTTTCAAATTGATGAGGAGCTTTACTTCAATCAACTCAAGCAGGTTGTCTAACCCCGGCACGTTGGTTTCGTTGACGGGAGTTTTGATTGAGCGCGAGGACAGTTTCGGTTATTCAAGCTTTGACCGAGTTCACTGAAAATTTTAACGCGAGTTGAATTTGAAACGTTTTGCCCAAGTTGAATTGAGTTATTGCCATCAACGCTTGTGACAACGGCCGCCATCCATCCAAACGTCATTGCCGGTGAAACGCCAACGCTTTCGCCATTTGCTCCGGCATCGCCGGATGACTTGGATAAGCAGCACGAGTTGGGGCAGTTCCTAACGCCCAATCCGGTCGCGGAGTTCATGGCGTCGCTGTTCGAGATTCCCCGGAGCGAAGTGCATTTGCTCGACGCCGGGGCTGGTGCGGGCTGTTCACACCAGAGTTCGTTGCTTGTGTGGCCGCAGCGGGTGAGTTAATTTCAAGCCATGAGCACGATTTCAGTCAGTGACCTGAAGAAGAAGCCCGCGAAGCAATGGCTCAAGTCGGCGGGCAAGGATGACTTGGTGGTCACCTCCAAGGGCCAGCCGGTAGCGGTGCTCATGCGCATCGCATCGGCCTCCGTTGAATCCACGCGCGCGCTTTTGCGCAGCGTGCGTGCCTTGCAGGCGCAGGCTAGTCTTCAACAAGCTGCCACTGCCAGCGGCGCAGCAGGACTTTCCATGTCGGACATTGATGCTGAAATCGCCGCCAGCCGTCGCGCCCGCCGCCGGAAATGAAAATCGTGCTCGACACCAACATCATCGTGTCGGGCTTGCTCAAGTCTCAAGGAAATCCCGCCCAAGTTCTCACGCTGGCATTGGCTGGCGCGGTTCAGGTTTGCCATGACGAGCGCATCCTCGCCGAGTATGCCGAAGTCCTCGTCCGTCCGCGTTTCAAGTTTGACCCAAAGCGAGTGCGCGAAGTGTTGGCCAAACTTGACGTTGACGGCTTGGCCGTTGATGCCAGCGGAGAATCCAACTTGGATTTGCCTGACGCGGATGATGAACCGTTTCTGGCCGTCGCGCTTGCGGCTTCGGTGTATTTTCTTGTGACGGGAAATTTATCCGATTACCCGCCGGACAAGCGACGTGGTTGTGCCGTTGTTTCGCCTGCGGCGTTCATGGAGCATTGGCGGAAGTTGCAACACGAAGATTGAGATCAGTTCAATCAGTTTGACCGAGTTCACGGAAAATTTTTACGCGAGTTGAGTTTGAAAAGTTTGAGCCAAGTTGAATTGAGTTACGACCACATCACCAGCGGCATCGGCGCGGCGATGATCGGCTGGTATGGCTGCGCGATGCTCTGCTACGTCACGCCCAAGGAACATCTCGGCCTGCCGAACAAGAAGGACGTGAAGGACGGCGTCATCGCCTACAAGATCGCCGCGCACGCCGCCGACCTCGCCAAGGGCCATCCCGGCGCGCAATACCGCGACAACGCGTTGAGCAAGGCGCGCTTTGAATTCCGCTGGGAAGATCAATTCAACCTCAGCCTCGACCCCGTCACCGCGCGCGAATTCCACGACGAAACCCTGCCGCAGGAAGGCGCAAAGACCGCGCACTTCTGCTCCATGTGCGGCCCGCACTTCTGCTCGATGAAGATCACCGAGGACGTCCGCAAATACGCCGCCGAACAAGGCATCGCCGAGGAAGAGGCGCTGAAGAAGGGGATGGAAGAAAAGTCGAAGGAGTTTGTGGAACAAGGCGCGGAGGTTTACGCGAAGGCGTGATTTCGCCGGAGCGCGGCTGTGTCGCAGACCAGCCGCAGCACATTCGAATACCGAGCCGCGCTAAATTTTTCTAACGTCTCCGGCCATGCGAAGCTGCTGCGGCTAGGGCTTCGCCCATAGCCGCGCTCCGTTTGCGAGTTACGGTCGCCAATGAATCACGGCTTCTTCTCCCGGATGCGCCGCCGTTTCTTCATCTCGCCAATAGAGCCGCACATAAAGTTCTTCGTTCAGCAATTTTGCCAACCGGTAAACATTGTCAGCAGCCTTCTTTGCATCGAAGCCTTGAATTGAGAGTTTTAGTTCTGGATGCCACGCGTATCCATTTTGGTTGTTCGGTTCGGCCTTCATCTTAACCGAGAGCTTTCGCTCTAATTCTTGGAACGAATACCCCTTGGTCTGAGCAATGCGCAGCCCTGCCTTTACCAAGTCCAGCCAACCATTGGCCTGTTCGACTCCGATACGTCCCTCAATGATGCGCGTGAACCGCAAGTCGCCTGGATTCTTTGGATCAAGCTGGCGAAGATCTGTTCCAGCAGATGAAGGCGCAGGACTTGGTCTTCGCTGTTCGCCCCTTGGTTCTTGAGGCGGCTGCGCGACAGGCGCGGCGGGCCTGCGTTCTTGGAACTCACTGATGAACGTGCTGGCTTCTTCAGGCGAAACCTTGACGTTCTGTTCAGCCACGAGGTCTGCGAGCGCGTTGGGCAAGCTCGGGAATGGTGGTTCTAAAGCTTTCCTGCGAGCTTCGGGCAGGAACTCCTCCATGAGCCGTTGTTTCTGCGTGAGTCGCAGGTATGCCACGGCCTGCCGCGCGGCGTTCCCGTTTTGAATCTCGGCTTTTCTTAACAGCGACTTGAAGGCCAGTTCGACATCCTCAACTGACTCCCGGCGGAGGTTTAGAACTTTGAAACATTTTTGGGCAAACTCACCACCGGTTTGCGAATAGTAGAATCGCCACTCCGCACCGTCGGTGATCATGGAAAACATCGCCGTGTTGTTTCGGTTGTAGTCACGCAGTTGACGTTCGATGTCAGCTAACTTGCCACGAAGTTGTCCAAACGCCTTTACTTCGATGAACGCATCCGGTTGCACCGGCGTTGACCGCAATGCCACGTCAACCTTTGTCTGATCTTCGTCGGGAGCGACCGCGAACTCCATAGTCACTTCGTCCGGATTCCAGATGTTCCATCCGAGCTCCTGAAGAATTCGGCACACGACGCAAACACGGATGTGTTCCTCGTTTTTGAACACGCCTCGATCAAAAAAACTTCGGATGTCGTTCAAGGTGCTTTCCATATGTGACGTGAGGATAGTGATTCTCAAGCTTGCTCGCCAGCAGTCTTTGTTGCGTTGCTGCGACTGGTGCTCCGCGCACAGTCGCGGTCCGGTGGTGGAGCGCGGCTGTGTCCCGCGCCGCGCGGGATCAGCCGCAGCACGTCCGAACGTCGTGTCGTGTCGAATTGTTCCAACGCCCCCAGTGATGCGAAGCTGCTGCGGCTGGTCTCCGCGACACAGCCGCGCTCCGGGGCGTTCCAAGACTTGCTGCGTTCGCGGATTTCCGGCTCAATGTTTGGCGTGAGCCAGCCACCCAAACCGAGCCGACCCGGACCGCCGCACAATCCCGGTGTGCGCGATTTGGTCGAGGGCAAGCGCCACTGGTCCTCACCGCTGAAACTGGAGGACGCGAAGCAGGGTTTTCGTGGTTGGAATGAGCGCGGCTATCTACCGCATCGCGATGAACCGGGGTTGACGCAGTTCGTTACGTTCCGACTGGCTGATTCCTTTCCCGAAGCACTCCGTTCCGAGTGGGAACATTTCTTGAAGATTGAGGATGACCAACAGCGGCGGGCGGAATTGGAAGCATATCTCGATAAGGGTCGTGGCGAGTGTCATCTGAGCCAGCCGGAAATTGCGAAGCTCGTTGAGAATGCGGTGCGGTTCTTTCACGGCGAACGCTACGAACTGCGCGCGTGGGTGGTGATGCCGAATCACGTTCACGCCTTGTTCAAGGTGGACGCCACGCCGATGGCGGAAATTTTGGAGAGTTGGAAGAAGCACACGGCGCAAAAGGCGAACCGGCTGTTGGGACGGCGCGGTGAATTCTGGCAGGCGGATTATTGGGACACGTTTATGCGCGACGGCGAACATGAATTGGAAACGCGCAAATACATCGAGAACAATCCGGCGAAGGCGGGTTTGGTTCTTGACCCGAAGACTTGGCCTTGGAGCAGCGCGCGATTTCGGGATGAGTATGGAGTGTTGAAGCTGTAACGGAGCGCGGCTGTATGCACCGCGCACCAGCCGCAGCAACGCCCGAAGATCAAGCTGCGCCTGATTACTCCATGCGCCCGGTGAAGGCGTAGCTGCTGCGGCTGGTCTTCGACACAGCCGCGCTCCGGCGATTCAGTTGCCCGGCTTGCGAGAAGTTCACCGAATTGATTTACTTTGCCAGAAACCGTTCAAACTATGAACAACATTAAGAGCCATAAAAAGGAGTTGTCCCCCAAACAACGCGACGAGTTGCTGGCCGCGTTGAAAGCCCGGTTTGAGAAAAACTTGAACCGCCATAAAGGTCTGTATTGGGCCAAGGTGCAGGCCCGGCTGGAAGCCAATGCGGAAAAATTGTGGTCGCTCGCGGAAATGGAACGCACCGGCGGCGAACCGGATGTGGTGGGCGTAAAGTCGGGCGAATTCGTTTTCTTTGATTGTTCCGCGCAAAGTTCCAAGGGCCGCGTCAGTTTTTGCTACGACCGCGAGGCGTTGGATTCGCGGAAGGAACACAAACCCAAAAACTGCGTCATGGATATGGCGGTGGCCATGGGCATCGAGCTTTTGACGGAAGAGGAATATTTCGCGCTGCAGAAGCTGGGCGAGTTCGACACGAAGTCGTCGAGCTGGTTGCAGACGCCGGCGGAGATCCGGGAACTCGGCGGCGCGATTTATGGTGATCGCCGTTACAACCGCGTCTTCATCGGTCACAACGGCGCGGAGTCTTACTACAGCGGCCGGGGGTTTCGTGGGGTGTTGAAGGTTTAAAGGTAGGGCTCGCAGTCCCCTGCGAGCCGCGGCGCGCACGGAGTGACGCGCCCTACCAAATAATTTATGAAAACGTTCCAAGGTTACACACTCATCACGCCCGACGATTTGCATTGGCGGCCGTCCAATCTGATGAAAATCCCGAACGCGGATTTTCTGGAGCGCACCGGGAGCGAGAACATGGGCTCGCGGCTCTGGCGGTTGCCGCCGCAGAGCGCGAACACGCTGCACAAGCACATCCGCGCGGAGGAATTTTATTTCGTGCTGGAAGGCACGGGCCGGATGCGCGTGGGCGACGAGACGTTGACCGTGCCGCGTTACGGCGGCGTGCTGGTCGGCCCGGACCAGTTGCGCCAGGTGTTCAACGACACCGACGCCGAGGTGCTCTGGCTTATCATCAGTGCGCCGGAGGAACTGGAATTTCTGCAAGGCTCAAAGTCGAAGATGGACCTCTCGCTCATTTATCCGGTTGACCCGAAGCAATTGCCCAAGGAACTCGCCGGCGCGGAATGGCCGCCGAAGAGTTGACGGGGCAACATTGCATCATCGCCTAAAAGATCGCCGCCCACGCCGCCGACCTCGCCAAGGGCCATCCCGGCGCGCAATACCGCGACAACGCATTGAGCAAGGCACGCTTTGAATTCCGCTGGGAAGATCAATTCAACCTCAGCCTCGACCCCGTCACCGCGCGCGAATTCCACGACGAAACCTTGCCGCAGGAAGGCGCAAAGACCGCGCACTTCTGCTCCATGTGCGGCCCGCACTTCTGCTCGATGAAGATCACCGAAGACGTCCGCAAATACGCCGCCGAACAAGGCATCGCCGAGGAAGAGGCGTTGAAAAAGGGGATGGAAGAAAAGAGCCGCGAGTTTACGGAGAAGGGCAGCGAGCTTTACGCGAAGGCGTGAGAAACAAGCCGGGGCTTTCAATTGCGCCAGCCGCGTGCTAAAAAGAAACCATGAAAACGGTCGACGACAGTCTCATTCAAACAGCCACCCAAAAGCTGGTCGCGGAATTTCAGCCGGAACAAATCTGGCTGTTCGGTTCGCACGCCTGGGGCACGCCCAATGAAGACAGCGACGTTGACCTGATGGTCATTGTGCCTTCCAGCGACGAACGTCCCATCCGCCGGATGCAGCGCGCCAACGATGTCTGCGCGGCATCGGCTTCGCCAAAGACGTGCTGGTCAACACCCGGTCTGAATTTGATCGCTACCGGCATTTGACCGCCTCGCTCTCGCATAAAATTTTTGAACAGGGGCGAAAACTCTATGGATAAGTCGGCGGCAGAATTATCCCGCGCCTGGCTGCTCAAGGCGCACAGCGACCTGCACACCGCCCACCAAATCGGCAGCCTGCCGGATGTCCGTGAGATTGATGTAGTCCTCCTGCTGTCCAGACAAGATGGTGACGACCGCGTCCTGGACTTCGATGATGGATTTCTTGGGCTGGCTCATGGCATTTTCGTGATGCGGTGGAAACAAGCGGAACGAGCGGCGGTTGCAAAGTGGGGAATTGCGCGGATGATGGACCACGGAGCGCGGCTGTGTCGTCCTCGACCAGCCGCAGCGAATGGAAAGTACGACGGCTACCGGATTATTCAAAGCGACTGTGTTTGCGGAGTGCTGCGGCTGGGCTTCGCCACAGCCGCGCTCCATCAGAATTATATCAGGGAACGTCTGGGGAACGTCTGGCTTGCCGCTTCGTGTCGGGCACAATAACCTTCCGCGCATGGCCGACAATTCCATTCGCGTGGAATACAACCAGGACCTGAAACCACTGGGGGAGTTGCTCGAAGGTGTCGAGCGGGCGGGGGATTTTTTCGTCAATGGCGTTGTGGAGATTCCAATGCCGAAAATGGAGGTCGAAGGCGTGGGGGTGTTGTCCTTTCCCATTCCGCCAGCCCAGATTGCCGCTCTCGTCCAGCAGGCGACTCGCGCGCCTTACGGACGCGGCGAGGAAACGATTCTCGACGAGTCAGTGCGCAAGGTGTGGCAGTTGACGCCGGACAAGGTGCGGCTCAGCGGCAAATCCTGGGCGGCGAGTTTTGAAAGCATCCTGAAGCAAGTCATCTCCGGGCTGGGCTGCGAGGGCATGGCGGTGTCCGCCGAACTTTACAAGCTGCTCGTGTATGACACGGGTGGATTTTTCCTCGCGCATCGCGATACGGAAAAGACGGACGGCATGTTCGCCACGCTCGTCATTGTTCTTCCATCGGCGCATCGGGGTGGAGAACTGGTCCTTCGCCACGCTGGCCGCGAGGTCACGGTGGATGTGAGCGGCGCGGAAGTTTCGGAAGTGAGCTTTGCGGCGTTCTACGCGGACTGCGAACATGAGGTGCGGGCCATCACGGAAGGCAGCCGCGTTTGCCTGGTCTATAATCTCATCCAACAACGCGGCGCGAAGGGCAAAGGCCAATCGCTGCACGCGCCGGATTACGAAAAGCAAATCGCAGCGGCGGCGGAGTTGCTGGGAAGGAATCTCGCCGAGCCGGGTGCGCCTGCGAAGATCGCGTGGCTGCTCGAACATCAATACAGTCCCGACGGGCTGGCCTTCGCCGGATTAAAGTCCGCTGATGCGGCGCGGGTGAAGGTGCTGGCGCAGGCGGCGGAACGCGCGGGTTGCGCGGTGCATCTGGGCATCGTGCATATCGAGGAGTCGGGCAGCGCGCAGGAAAACTATCACGACTACCAACCGCGCGGCTGGGGGCGGCGTTATCAAGAGGAGGAAGTCGAAGAAGACGCCAGCAGCGAGGACTTTGAAGTAATCGAGGTGTGCGATTGGCGGCATTACGTGAGTCAGTGGCGCGACGTGCGGGATCAACCGGTGGAGTTCGGGGAAATTCCGATCGCGCCGGGCGAACTGCTTCCAACCGGCGCGCTGGATGACGAGCAGCCCGACGAGCAGCGGCTCATGGAAGCCAGCGGCAACGAAGGCGCGAGTTTCGAGCGTTCGTATCATCGGGCGGCGCTGGTGATCTGGCGGCGCGAGCGCTACGCCGAGGTGCTGTTGCAAGCAGGCGTGGCAGCGGTGCTGCCTTATTTGAAGGAGCGCATCGAAGCGTGCGCGGCGAAGAACGCATCGTCCGCCGCGCGGAAGGAAGCCGTGGCGCTGGCCCGGCAGCTCGTGAACTCGTGGAAAGACGCGCCGAGGCATGCCAGCTTCCAGCAACCCAGCAGACCCGACAAACGCGACGGCATGTTGCGGTTGCTTGTTGATCTCGGCGACGCCGGACTGCTGGAGGAATTCATCGTGGAAGTCGTAACGCGCGATTACGACGGCAGCGAAAACGCCGCGCTCGTGCCCAGCGCCCGGCTTTTGGGCGTGAAGCAGACCGGGCGGCTCTACGCTGAACTGGTTCGCCTGCATACGCCGGTTCAGCACGGGCATTGCGTGGAGTTGCTCCGTACGCTGGCTTCGGCTCGCGAGCATTCCAAGAAGCCAGAATGGCAGGAAGCATTGCGCCAGATCTCCGAAGCGGTCGTTGGCAAACTCGATGAAATCGGCAAGCAGAAGCGCGACCACGAATGGATGAACTGGGCGCAGGCGGAAAAGGCCCGTGCCGTGGACGCGACCCTCGTGGCGAACTTGCTGAACGTGTTGGGCGAACTGGACGCGCCCGCGTTGCGCACCGTTGCCGTGGAAAAGTTCGCCGCGCGTCCGGAAGTGTTCGATCCGGTGGCCGTCCTCACGCCCGCGCTGGGCCTGATTCGCGAGTGGGATGTCCACGTGAAACGTCTGTGGGCGCATGGCGTGGAGTTTCTCCTGCGCCGGAGCGGTCGTCCGCCGGAATCGCCCAAGGACTGGCGGCAGGATGTGAAACTTTCGTGTGCGTGCACCGATTGCCGTGAGTTGCAAAAGTTCGCGCTCGATCCTGTGGAGCAGACGCATCGTATCCGCGTGCGTCAGGATCGTCGCCAGCATTTGCACCAGATGATCGGACGACACAGTCTGGACATGACCCACGTCACCGAACGCAAAGGCTCGCCGCAAACTCTCGTCTGCACAAAAGATCGCCGGAGCTACCAACGGCGATGCGACCAATACCGCAAAGACATCGCCGCGCTCACGTCGCTGGAGGAGCAGGCGGTCAAGTCGTCCGCCAAAAGCGAAGGCGTGTTGAAACGCATTGCCGCCGCCCGCACGGTTGCGAAGGAGTGGTCGCCCGGCTGATCCACACATCTCACTCCCATGATTTCAAATCTCGAATCCAACAACCGAAGCGGCGTTCTGCTTTATCAACTCAAGATCACGCTCAAATGGTCCAAGCCGCCGATCTGGCGGCGTGTCGTCGTGCGCGCGGACATGAGGCTCGACCGTTTGCACGGCGTCATTCAAATCGTGATGGGCTGGACGGACAGCCATCTGCATCAGTTCATCGCCAGCGCTGGTTTCGTCCGCACTTATTACGGCAACACCAACCCGGAATTTGGCGACATGGGCAGCGAGACGTTGAGCGAAAAACGTTACACAGTGGCCGACCTCGCGCCAGCGACGAAGCGGAAGTTCATATACGAATACGATTTCGGCGATGGCTGGCAGCACGACGTGGTGGCGGAAAAAATTCTGCCGCCTGATCCGTCTTTCAAACATGCGGTTTGTCTCGCGGGCGCAAATGCTTGCCCGCCGGAGGATTGCGGCGGCATCGGCGGTTATTACAACCTGCTTGAAGTCATGGCCGACCCAAAACATCCCGGGCACGCGGAGATGAAGGAGTGGATTGGCGGCGGGTTGGACGCAGCCGAGTTTGATTTGAATGGGGTGAACGCCGTGCTAAAACGGCTCAAAGCATGAACATCTGGCCCGGCTACGACCACATCGCCAGCGCGATTGGTGCGGCAATGATTGGTTGGTATGGCTGTGCAATGCTTTGTTACGTGACCCCGAAAGAGCACTTGGGATTGCCCAATAAAAAATGGCTCTGTAGCAGAAAAGGGAAACCACGCGGCTCGGCTGGCGGCCTGATTACCCTGCCGGAAAAACTGAAGCCAACTTTCAATGGGCGTGCGGATCCAAGGAGACGGATGCTGCCGCCGGTTCTTTTCGTGTGTATGGCGGTTAATCCTTCTGTCTGGTTTCGGCTCGCAATTCACGGCGCACGAACCCAAGCGGGTTGACGCCCCACTGGTATTCGACCGGAGTTGTGATAGACTCAGCCAAAGGAATTCGCCTCAGGGACGCACGGGAGGCAACCGGATCCGCCGGGGAAAGGAAATAGGATGTCGCCGCCGATGATCGGAGATGCAGGGACAGTTGACCGCCGCAAAACAGCACTGATTGTGGAAGGTGGGGCGATGCGCGGCGCGTGGGCGGCGGGGGTACTGGCCTATCTGCAGGAGCGCGGGCGTCGGCAATACGATCTCGTCTACGCGGCTTCGTCGGGTGCCTGCTCGGCGGCCTATTTCGTCGCCAGCATGTGGGAGCCGGGTCTGGCCATCTGGCGCGAACTGGCCTGCAACGTGGTTCGCAAAAGCAATTTCCTCCGCCGCAAACCGATCATTGACCTGGCGTACCTGGTGGATCATGTCTTCCGAACGCGCATTCCCCTTTCCGTCGAAGCCCTGCAAAAGGCGCCCACCCGCTTCTTCATCGTGCTGACCGACTGTCACACGGGGGCGCCGGTTTATTTCCACGTCTGTGATGATCGCGTCTTTGCGGCCCTCCGCGCCACGGCTTCCATGCCGCTGGCGACGCGCGGCTTTGATTTTGTGGACGGTCAACCTTACGCCGACGGCGGATTGGCGGACCCCATACCGATTCGACGAGCGATCGAAGACGGCGCGACGGACATCACCGTGGTGCTCACCCACAATCCCGCTTTCCGCCTCAAGCCGATTCCGCGTTGGATGGGGAAACTGGCGTACCCGGAATTTCCCATGGTGGCCCAGGTCTGGACCGCGCGGCAAAATGTGAACTACAACGACGCCCTCGATTTGATGAAAAAGCCGCCGCCGGGAATCCGACTCCAAGTGTTCCGGCCGCTGCGGCCCATGCCGGTGGGTTCCTTCACCGTGAAGCAGAAACAAATTGCCGCTGCCCTGGCCCGAGGACACGACGAGGCGTTGCAGCAAATGGAGACCATGGAGGCGGGCTCACTCGGCAGTTCGTTGCCCGGCTAATGTCGCGGCTCGCGAGGGCGGAACTCCCGCAGCGCGGTTCTGTGAGCCGCAGCAGGTCCGAAAGTTTAAGCCCGTTGAGTGAATCCAACACGCGTTAATGTGCAAAACTGCTGCAAGTCTCAGTCCCACGCTCCGCACCGTAACGGCTGATTCATTCCCGTTTATGCTTCGCCAGCACGCGCTCGATGCGGCGGTCGGGGACGAGCCACAGGAGGGCGACGAACACATACAGGCCGCTCGCAATCCACGGACTCACGAACGCCAGCGGAATGGCGGCGAGATAGAACACGGGCGAGAGCCTGCCTTTGCGGTCTTTCCCAATCGCCGCCGCCAGCAGGGAGTCGCGTCCCTGCTGGGCGATGATGGTGCGTTGCAAAATATAATACGCGATGGCCGCCATCAGCAGCACGAAGCCATAGATGGCGGTGGGCGTCGGCGCGAGATGGTTCTCCCCCATCCAGCCCGTCGTGAACGGAAAGAGCGACAGCCAGAACAGCAAGTGCAGGTTCGCCCACAAGATGCCGCCGGTGACGTGTCTGGTGGAATGGAACATGTGGTGGTGGTTGTTCCAGTAGATGCCCACGTAGGGGAAGCTCAACACGTAGCTCAAGAATACCGGCAACAGCGGTTTCAGGTCGGCGAGTTCAACCATGTGCGGCACTTTCAACTCCAGCACCATGATGGTAATGATGATGGCGAGCACGCCGCCGCTGAAGGCTTCAAGCCGGTTCTTTTCCATGCGGTGATTCTACCGAAGGGAAAACGGCGTCGCAATCGCGCGCCAGGTCGCGGGCGGGTTCGGAGTTTTTGGCAGGCTGCAGCAGGCGGGCTTGTTTTAACAGGCGGCAGAAATCTTTCTTGCTGGTGTGATGGAGAGTTCCTTCCTTGGTGTCGGGGGCTGGCATGGACTTGTATTCCACTTCGAGTCGTTCCAGACGCACGACGCGAATGTATTCGTTGCCCTGTTTCCAGATCTGGCCTTGGCACAGCTTCATAGTCGTTACAATACGAATCGAAGGCGGGCACTGCCATCCGATTCTTGCCCAAAAGATAGTTGCCGATAGTTGTTGCCATTCCGGCCAATTAAGTGATGTTTGCTGCGATCTGTTAGATAGCTTGTCTCTTTCAAGGCATGGTGAATCCTCAGGTGAACTCAGTTCAGTGATGATTTTAGACCCGATGTTCGGGAACAGTCTGTAGAAAGCAGCGGTTTGTCGGACAGTAAAACATCATATGAGCAATAAATTATTCGTGGGAAATCTTTCCTTCAATACCACCGAAAACGACCTGAACGACGCGTTCGCCGCGCACGGCACGGTCACTGAAACAAATTTAATGATGGATCGCACGACCGGTCGCCCTCGCGGCTTTGGTTTTGTGACCATGAGTACAGCGGAGGAGGCGCAAAAAGCCATCGAAGCCCTCAATGGCAAGGATATGGACGGACGCGCCCTCACGGTCAACGTTGCCAAGCCGCGTGAAGAACGTGCGCCCCGCAGCGGTGGTCGTCGGGAATACAGCGGCGGCGGCGGTTATGGCGGTGGCGGTCGTAGCAGCTATTAATCCGACTTAAGGATTTCATGGCGGGGATCGGGTGAACCGAGCCCCGCCTTTTTTGGTTTCAATTGCCCGTTCGTCAATCATGAAAGAACAACACATTGAAGTGGAAGGTTGCGTCACGACCGTGCTGCCCGGCACGATGTTCCGTGTCGAACTGGACAACAAACATCTCGTGCTCGCCACCATCTGCGGCAAGATGCGCAAGCGCTGGGTGCGCCTGACCGTCGGCGACCGGGTGAAAATGGACATTTCGCCCTACGACTTGGACAAAGCGCGCATCACCTGGCGTTTGAAGTAGAAATGACGGTTCGTCCGTCGGTTGTTTCGCGGCGTTCACGCACGCGCTGGGTTCGGATGCGTTGCTCAAGGAACGTTTCCCGGCGGGCGACGGAACCGATCCGATGCGCCTGAGAAGAGCGCGTTGTCGAATGGGCACGAATCACGAAAGGGATTGACCGAGTGCCGAATTCCGTCTTGCCCGACAGGTCGCTTCCCGACAATGCTCGCGCATGAAAGCCTTACGCCGCGCCGTCCGTTCCCTGGGCGTCGTCCTGTTGCTCGCCGCCACCCGCGCCCCGGCCGCAGATGACAAACCGGTGGATACCAACGCCGTCTGGCTCGCCGAACATTACACGAAATACGAGCACCGCATCGCCATGCGCGACGGCGTGCGGCTCTTCACGCGCGTTTATGTGCCCAAGGACGATTCGCACGCGTGGCCGATCATGCTCACGCGCACGCCCTACGCGCTGAAGCCCTACGGCGCGGACCATTACACCAACGCGCCCGGCTCGTTCCGGACCCTGGCGAAGGACACGTTCATCCTCGTCACGCAGGACGTGCGCGGACGCTACGGCTCGGAGGGCGAATACGTCCACGTGCGGCCGTTCAATCCGAACAAAGGGCCGAAAGACACCGACGAAAACTCGGACGCGTGGGACACCATCGAGTGGCTCGTGAAAAATGTTCCGAACAACAACGGCAAAGTGGGCATGTTCGGCATCTCGTACCCCGGCTTTTACACGTCCATGGGCATGATTGACAGCCATCCGGCGCTCAAGGCCGCGTCGCCCCAGGCGCCCGTGTCGGACTGGTTCATCGGCGATGACGTGAACCACAATGGCGCGTTCTTCCTTGCGCAGAATTTCGTCTTCTTTTACCGGTTCGCGCAAAAGCTCGAAGACCCCCTGCACGACACGTTGAAGGAGTTCAACTTCAAGACCCCCGACGGCTACGACTTTTTCCTGCGCATGGGACCGTTGGGGAACTCGGACGCGGTCCTCTTCCAGGGCCGTGTGCCCGAATGGAAGGAATTTCTCGCGCACCCGACCTACGACGCCTGGTGGCAGGCGCGAAACATCCGGCCGCATCTCAAGAACATCCGCTGCGCGGTGATGAACGTCGGCGGATGGTTCGACGCGGAGGACCTGTTCGGTCCGCTGGAGACCTATCGCTGGACCGAGCGCCAGAATCCCGGCATCACGAACGTGCTGGTGATGGGGCCGTGGTCGCACGGGGCCTGGGGCAGGGAAACGGGTGAGAAACTTGGCCCCATCAGCTTCCACGCCAAAACGGCCGAGTATTACCGCGAGAAAATCGAACTGCCATTTTTCCGCCACTTTCTCAAGGGCGACACCAACTTTCCCTTGAGTGAAGCGAATGTTTTCGAGACCGGCACGCATCAATGGCGGCGCTTCGATGCGTGGCCGCCGAAAGAGGCCGCGGCGCGAACACTCTACCTGCGGTCCGGCGGCGCGCTCGCCTTCGAGCCGCCCACCGAAGGAGCGAATGCGTTCGACGAATACGTGAGTGACCCCGCCAAGCCGGTGCCCTACACGGACGATAAATCCACCGGCTATCCGCGCCCCTATCCCATCGAAGACCAGCGTTTCGTCGCCTCGCGGACCGACGTGCTCGTTTATGAGACCGGGCCGCTGGAGGAGGATTTGACGTTCGCCGGGCCGTTGAAAGCGACGTTGCACGTCTCGACCACGGGCACCGACGCCGACTGGGTCGTGAAACTGATTGATGTGTATCCCGGCGACTTCCCGAATCCCGAACCGAATCCGGCCGACGAGAAACTTGGCGGCAACCAGCAGCTCGTGCGCGGCGACGTTTTCCGCGGCAAGTTCCGGAACAGCTTCGAGAAGCCCGAGCCGTTCGAGCCGGGCAAGGTGACGAAGATCGAGTTCACGATACCCGACGTATGCCACACGTTCCGTCGCGGCCACCGCGTGATGGTGCACGTGCAAAGCTCGTGGTTCCCGCTGGTGGACCGCAACCCGCAGACGTTCGTGAACATTCCGACGGCGAAACCGGAGGATTTCCGGAAGGCGACGCAGCGCATTTATCGCGCGGGCAACGCCGCCTCGTCGCTGACGGTCCAGGTGCTGCCGCCGCGCAAGCCATGACCGGAAATGCTTCCTGAATGCACTTCGGAGGGGCGAACTGCGCGAGTTCCTGTAATCCGCGCTAAAAGGTCAGGGCCTCGTGTAACCCGGCCCTCCGGAAGGAAGTGATCGCGCCATGTTCGGCGTTTCCCTGGCCGCGCGAACGTGCGATAAACCCGGCATGTTCGCACCCGGAAAACTCCGTCGCCAAATGCCCGCCAACTTTCGCATCACCACCACGCTTCCTGTCCTGTTTATTGCCGCGCTGCTGCTCTCCGGGTGTCAGTCGGCGTGCGAACCATCGCCGCCGCGGGGGGCGGGCGCGCCGGCCGGAATGCAGCGCATCGTGGTGTCGTCGAACGGGCGCGGATTTGTTTTGGCCGGATCCCAGCAGGCGTTCCATCCCTGGGGAATGAACTACGGGAATGGCGCCCGGCTGATGGAGGACTTCTGGGACCAGGAGTGGGACACGTTCGCGGGGGATTTTCGTGAGATGAAGGCGCTGGGCGCGAATGTGGTCCGCGTGCATTTGCAGTTCGGGAAATTCATGACCGCGCCAGACAAGCCGAATCCCGCCGCGCTGAAACAGCTCGCGCGAATGCTGCGACTGGCGGAGGAGACGGGCCTGTATCTGGATGTGACAGGACTGGCGTGTTACCGTCCGGCGGATGTGCCGGTGTGGTATGACGCCATGGACGAGCCAGCCCGGTGGTCGGCGCAGGCGAGATTCTGGGAGGCGGTGGCGGGGGTGTGCCGGTCCAGTCCGACGGTGTTCTGCTACGATCTGGTCAACGAACCGATCTCACCCTCCGGCCGCCGTGAGCCGGGGAAGTGGTCTTCGGGCAGCCTCTTTGGCGGCTACGATTTCCTCCAATACATTGCGCTCGATGCCGCGGGCCGCAAGCGCGAGGACATTGCCGTGCAGTGGATCCAGCGGATGACCGCCGCCATTCGCAAACACGACAAAGCTGGTTTGATCACGGTGGGACTGCTGCCCTGGTCGCGCCAGTGGAAGCATCTGTCCGGTTTTCTTCCGGCAAAGGTCGCGCCGGAACTTGATTTCCTCAGCGTGCATATCTATCCCGACACCAAAAAGCCCGGCGAAGAACTTGAATGCCTGCGCCAGTTTGCGGCGGGCAAACCGGTGATCATCGAGGAAACTTTTCCGCTGACCTGCACGATCATCGAATTGGAAACGTTCCTTCGCGCGTCGCGGGAAATTGCGTGCGGCTGGGTCGGGCATTACGACGGTGCGCCGCCGGGGGAACTGGATGCGTTGGAGCACGCCAGGAAGTTGACCCTGCCGCAAGCGGTGTATCGCTCATGGCAGCAATTGTTCGTGCGTCTGACGCCCGAGTTCCGGTAAAAACAGTTACGCGGGTCCCCTGGCGCGCGGGCTGAGACCCGAACGCATCAGCACGATGCCCGTGGCGGCCAACCAGAGGGCCTGGAGATGAAACACCGGACGGTAAAGCTCCAACCGGTCGGGCAGACCCATCGTCAACGCCATCGCGCTGACGCCCAGCAGCGCCGCCACGCCCGGAATCCACACGGGGAGCAGCCGGCCTTTGGCGAGTCCAGCCGCCATCACCACGAGACCCAATCCGGCAAAGACCCGGCCAAACCGCACCAGGCACGTGACGTATTCGGTGTCGAGGCGCAGCGCGTTGACGAAGTTCTGCGCGGTTTCGGGCGGCTTGCCTTGCAGGTTGATCGCTCCCCAGACGCCGTGGTGATAGTAAAACGCCGCCGCCAACGCCGCCACGATGAATCCGGCTGCGGCCACGACCGCGCCTGGCCAGACGAGCACGCGCGCCTCGGCTTGTTCGACCGTCGTCGCCAGCGCCACCAGCGCCATCGCGCTCATGATCAGCCCGAACAGATGGACTCGATACATCCACAGCCACAGGTGCAACTGCGGGTGGATGGCCGCGAAATCGTCGGGCTGAAAAAAAGTGCCGAGGTGATGCGGCAGGAGCATCCAGCCGGCCCACAGCATCAATGCTGCGCTGAGGAACAACGCGCCCGGGACGGTTGTTGTGAAATCGCGTTTCAAGAGTTCGATGCGCGGCATCATCCGCCGACGGCCCCGCTGGCGCAAGAGAAAGTCATGTAACCTGACCTTCGCCCGGCTCGTCCTAGCCAGAGTGTCCAGACTGAAAGTTTGAAAGTTTTTTTCGTATGAAACATTGTTCCACCACTTCAGCTCGCGCCCGTTTTGCGGGAGCCACCTGGTTGCTGGCGGCCTGCGTGGCGGGAGGCGCCTCGGCCTTGGGCCAGCAGGTTCCCGATCCCAACTTTGAAGTCAAAGTCGCCAAACCCGCCTACACCGACAAACATCCTCGCGTGCTCTTTGACGAAGCTCATTTCAACGTCCACACGTCCACCGGCGGCTACAAGGCGTTCGCCGACCTCGTGAGCAACGACGGTTACCAGGTGGTGCCGAACACGAAGCCGTTTGATGCGAAGACGCTGGCGGGCGCCGACATCCTGGTCATCGCCAACGCGCGCGGGGAAGCGCGCCCTTCGGAAAAGCCCGCCTTCACCGAAGCGGAATGTGACGCTGTCCGGGACTGGGTCCGCGCCGGCGGGAGCCTGCTCTTTGTTACGGACCATTATCCGACCGGCCATGCGGCGGAGAACCTGGCCAAACGTTTCAGCGTGGACATGAGCAAAGGCACGACGACCGACAGCGCCCCGGCGACGTCCGGCGGCGGTGGACAGGGTACGCTCCTTTTCTCCCGCGACAACAAACTACTGGCCGACCACGCGATCACCCGCGGGCGCAACGAGGCCGAGCGCCTCAACCAGGTCATGACGTTCACCGGCCAATCGCTCAAAGGACCGGAAGGCAGCGTCGCCTTTCTCAAACTGTCGGACACGGCCGTGGACCGCTTGCCTTTGGGGGCGGGATCAACGGGCCAGGCCGCCGGAGGCCCGCAGGCCCGTCGTCGTGCGCCAGGCGCGACGAGCGGCGACCCACAGGTCTCCGCGGCCGGGCACGCTCAGGGGGTGGCGTTGACCTTCGGCAAAGGGCGGGTCGTGGTTTTAGGCGAAGCCAGCGAACTCTCCGCGCAACTGGCCGGTCCGCAGAAGCGCCCGATGGGTATGAATCATCCCGGCATAGATAACCGGCAGATGGCCCTCAACATCGTGCACTGGTTGTCGGGCCTGATCGAATAGTCGGGCGAACCGGCCCCGATTTTGTCCCGGATGACGGCCATTTATTTCGCTCCCGGCGCTCCGGCCGGGTCGGTTGGCGACCTCCCTCTGCCCGAGCGGTTGATCTTCTCGAATTTTTCTTGAGCGCGTCCGCCGCCGACTTCGGATTTTATTTGCTGTTGGCCGCGAGCCTGTCTAGCGTCTGGCAGCTTGAATTGCAGCTTTTGAGTCAATCAACTTATTACCCATGGAAATTGCCAAGCCCGCGCCTCTCACCGCCGGTGAATTGACCGAACTGACCGTCGGACTGAACCGGCTCGCCCGCAACCTCTGGTGGACGTGGAACCAGGAAGCGCAGGAAATCTTCAACGAACTTTCTCCGCGCGGCTGGCAGAATCTATACCACAACGCCGTGGCTGTGCTGCACGAAGTGTCGGATTACGAGTTGCGCGTGCGCCTGCAGGACCACGATTTCGCCAGCCACGTGCGCGAGGTGCTCCAGAAATTCGACGCCTATCTGGGAGAGAAGAATACCTGGGCCGCCGAAAACGCCCCCGCACTGACCAGGAATCCGGTCGCCTACTTCACCGCCGAGTTCGGCTTTCACGAAACCCTGCCCATCGCCGCGGGCGGCCTGGGGATGCTCGCCGGCGACCACGCCAAGTCGGCGACCGATCTGGGCCTCGGCTTTGTCGGCATCAGCCTCTTTTACCGCGAAGGCTACTTTCAGCAGGCGTTCAACCAGGACAACTGGCAATCCGAATACTACACTCTGCTCAACCCGAAACTGCTCCCCATCGAGCCGGTCCTCGACGCCAAGGGCGAGCCGCTGGTGTGCAGCGTTCGACTGGCAATGAACCGGGTCAACTTCCAGGCCTGGCGCGTCAACGTCGGCCGCATCCCGGTTTATCTGCTTGACTCCAACCGGCCTGAAAACGAGCCGCACTTCCGCGATCTCACTTTGCGCGTCTATGGCGGCGACAGCACCACGCGCATCATGCAGGAAATCCTCCTCGGCGTCGGCGGCGTGCGCCTGCTGCGCGCGCTGGGCGTCCAGCCCTCGGTCTTCCACATGAACGAAGGGCACGCCGCGTTCCTGACACTGGAGTTGGCGCGCGAAAAGATGGCGGGCGGCAAGACGTTTCCCCAGGCCTGGGCGGCGACCAAAGCCGAATGCATTTTCACCACGCACACGCCGGTCGAAGCCGGCCACGACCGCTTCAGCAGCGAGCTGATGGATTTCGCCGCGCGCAAGTTCCGCGAGCAGCTCAAGCGGTCGCGCGCGGAGTTGATGGCGCTGGGCCGCGTGAACCCGGCCGACGAGCACGAGCCGTTCTGCATGACCGTGCTGGCCTTGAAAGGCTCGCGCGCGGCCAATGCCGTCAGCGAACTTCACGGCCAGGTCAGCCGCCAGATGTGGCACGTGCTGCACCCGGACAAAAAAATCAGCGACGTGCCGGTCGGCCATGTCACCAACGGCATTCATCTGCTGGGTTGGATGAAGGGGCCGGTGCGGCGGTTCTGGCGGCGCAAGTTGAACGGCGAGGAGAAAGCCAGTCCGGCGGCGGGCGGCGAAACCACCCGCTTCTGGCGCGCCGGGCCCGGCAACGACTGGGAAAGCGAAATCAACGCGCCCGCCTTCTGGGAGCGGATAGCCGACCCGGCGTTCATTTCAGACGAGGAGCTCTGGGCGTTGCGCTACCGGCTGCGTCGCGAGCTCATCGAGTTCAGCCGCCGCCGTCTGCTCATCCAGGGCCAGCGCATTTCCGAGCGCGATTTCATCGCCTTCGACTCGCTGCTCAACACCGACGCGCTCACCGTCGGTTTCGCGCGGCGCTTTGCGACCTACAAACGCGCGCCGCTCATTTTCCAGAAGTTCGACGAGATCGTGGAGCTGGTGCGCGACAAGGAGCGCCCGGTGCAGTTCATCTTCGCCGGCAAGGCGCACCCGCGCGACGACGACGGCAAACGCTACATTCAGCACATCATTCACCTGAGCAAATTCAGCGAACTCAAGGGCCACCTGGTGTTCATCGAAAATTACGACGTGCACGTGGGGCGGCAAATGGTCTCCGGCTGCGACGTGTGGCTCAACAATCCGCGCCGCCCGCTCGAAGCCTCGGGCACCAGCGGCATGAAGGCCGGCTGCCACGGCTGCCTCAACCTGAGCATCCTCGACGGCTGGTGGCGCGAAGGCTACGACGGCACCAACGGCTTCGCCATCGGTGACGATTCGCACCCCGATTCGATCGAGGAACAGGACCGGCGCGACAGCGAGAACCTCTACCGCGTGCTGACCGAGGAAGTCATCCCGGCGTTTTGGAACCGCGACGCGCAAGGCATCCCGCGCCAGTGGATCCAGAAAATCCGGCGCGCAATGGTGACGCTGGTCCCGCAGTTCAACACCTGGCGCATGGTGCAGGAATACACGAAGAAGTATTACCTGACGAAGTGATCTTCCCCTCTTAATCTTGCTCTTCATCTTAATCTTAATCTGCGTCCAGCTGCGGGGAGGTTAAGATTAAGATTAAGATTGGAACCGAAGAACGACATCAAATCCCGCACCTGCGAGGAACGAGCTGCCTTGGGTTGTTCTCGCGAATGCGCTGGGCGAGGGTGTAAGGGCGACTCGGTAGAGCGCCACCGTTGCGAATTCATTCAACGGCGGTCTGCCGACACGCCGCTACGAAGTGGACTGGCGAGAATTTCCGGGACTCCCGGCACACGCGAAGCGTCTTGGACTGCGCCAGTCCTCTGGCGCTTTTCGATCACGCGCCACCGATTCTCAAAGCGCCAGAGGGCTGGCGCAATCCAAGACGCTGACGCGCAAATCGGCAGCGACTGAAATTCCGCGAGGTCTTGGAGTGCGGTGGCCCTCCACCGCTTTGCTCTCCGATTGGCAGTGCCTATCCCAGTAGTTGTGTTCATGCCAATTCGGCAGACAAGTATTCGATCTCCGTGTCCTCTATTCTCTCCTGTTGGTCATTCGTTGCTCAAGGGCGAGATCGTGTCGCTCTCCGGCGGGCAAGCTTGGTTTTCCCGGAGCGCTCGCTTAAGCTGCGGTCGTGTTGCCGGACATCAAATCGTTCACGCAAGAAGAATTGCAGTCGAGGTTCACTGAACTCGGCCAGCCAAAATTTCGCGTGGACCAGTTGCTCGAATGGCTCTACGTCCACCGCGCCACGAGTTGGGACGCGATGAGCAATCTGCCCAAACCGTTGCGCGAGACGTTGGCCAGGGATTTTTCGCTGCAAACGCTGGAACTCGTCTGCAAGCAGGGCGCGCGCGACATCACGCAAAAGTTTCTCTGGCGCCTGGCTGACCACGCGCTCATCGAGAGCGTCCTCATCCCCGCCAACCCGGCTCTCTACGGCGAACGCAGCGACCGCCACACGCTCTGCGTCTCCACGCAAGTCGGTTGCGCCTACGGCTGCAAATTCTGTGCCAGCGGCCTCGATGGCTGGAAACGGAACCTTGAACCGTACGAAATCGTCGAGCAGGTGTTGGCGGTTGAGCGTGCTCAATCCTCCTCGTCCTCGTTCTCGTCCTCGTCCTCGTCCTCGAATTCCGGCACTCAACCGATTACGAGGACGAGGACGACGACGAGGACGATCGACAATCTGGTCATCATGGGCATGGGCGAGCCGCTGGCCAACTACGACAACCTCCTCAAGGCGCTCAAGATCCTCAACGCCCCGTGGGGCGGCGGCATCGGCGCGCGCAAGATCACCATTTCCACCAGCGGCCTTGCGCCGCAAATCCGCAGGCTGGCCGATGAGCCGTTGCAATTCCGACTCGCCCTCTCGCTCCACGGCGCCACCGACGAGACGCGCCTCAAGATCATGCCGATCAACAGGAAATATCCGCTCCAGGAACTTGTCGCCGCCTGCGAATATTATCAGGCGAAAAAAGGGCGGATGCTCACGCTCGAGTACATTTTGATCGCCGGCGTAAACGACCGCCTCGACCAGGTCAAGCCGCTCGCGCAACTGGCCCTTCGCCTCCACGCCAAGGTGAACTTGATTCCTTACAACAAGGTCGAAGGTCTGCCTTGGGAACGCCCGAACGAAGAGGGTTGCGAGGCGTTCCACGCCGCGCTGGAAAAACAGAAAGTCACTGCCACGCTGCGCCGCGAGAAGGGCACGGACATTGACGCGGCGTGCGGGCAGTTGCGGCTGAAAACAGAGCGTGAACTGTCCGCCCAAGCGTGATAATGCTTCCCGCGTTATGAGCGACACCCGACCCAGGACACCGTTGGCCGTCCGCGCGAAACGCCTGTTGGCGCGGCTCCGAAACGTCCGTGGCCTGAGTGAGGACGAAAAGGCGCTGCATGCCTTGGGTCTCGCCGCCACTCCGGAGGAAAGATGGGAACTTATGCGAAATCACGTCCGCAGCTTCGGCAATTCGCCGGTTACGATGTACAGCGCATACGCGCTCGCTGAACGGCTGGTGCAAAAGCACCGCCGCGCCTGACCGCTTCTGAAAATTCGTGTCCATTCGTGCCCATTCGTGGTTAAACTCCTCCCGTTATGATCGCGCTGCTTGATTACGGTTCCGGCAACTTGCGCAGCGCCCAAAAGGCGTTGCTCAAGGTGGGCGCCGACGTGCGCGTCGCGCGCCGGCCGGAGGAGATGCGCGACGCCCGCGCCGTCGTGTTGCCGGGCGTGGGCGCGTTCGATGATTGCGTCAACGCAATGCAAAGGCAGGAATTGTTCGGCGCCGTGCGCGAGTTCATCCAGTCGGGCCGGCCCTTTCTGGGCATCTGCGTCGGCTACCAGGCGCTGTTCGAGAAGAGCGAGGAGTTCAACAGTTGCGCTGCCGGACTGGGGATTTTTCGCGGGAACGTCGTCCGTTTCACCGGACGCCCCGGACTGAAAATTCCGCAGATCGGCTGGAACCAGCTTGAGGTCGCCCAACCGGACTGCCCGCTCTTTCGCGGTGTGCCGGGCGGCAGTTACGTCTATTTCGTTCACAGTTTTTTTCCGCAGCCGCAGGACGCTTCCATCGTGGCGGCGCGAACGACTTACGGTCAAACCTTCGCGTCCGCGGTCTGGAAGGAGAACGTTTTCGCCACACAGTTCCACCCGGAAAAAAGCCAGGCCGTCGGGTTGCAGTTGTTGAGAAACTTTGTCGAGCTGGCCGGGTGAATTGTTGAACATGATGCCCAACACCGTTGCCAAAACGCCGAAGCCGCCCTACTACGCCGTCGTTTTCACTTCGCTGCGCACCGAGGGCGACCGTGGCTACGAAACCATGACGGAGAAAATGGTGACACTGGCGGCGCAACAGCCCGGTTTCCTTGGAGTCGAGAGCGTGCGCAGTCCGGAGGGCCTCGGCATCACGGTTTCGTACTGGGAAAGCGAGGAGGCTGTCCGCCACTGGAAGGCGAACGCCGAACACCAGATCGCCCAGCAAACCGGGAAGAAAGTCTGGTACCGCGATTATCAACTGCGCGTCGCCAGGGTGGAACGTGATTACGGCAAGCTGCCGGATACCTGAACTTCGTAGGAGCCGACGTCAGGAGGCTCACTTGTTCTCGAACTTGGAAAGTCAGAGCCTCCTGACGTCGGCTCCTGCCAGATTCATGGGTAATCTCGACGGTTTTTCGATCGCCCATTGCAACCATGAACCCTGGAGCGCGGCATTTATGCCGCTTCACGGTTCGGGCAGTATGGGTCGTCGAAGCGGTAAATGCCGCGCTCCAAAGGCGGTTCATGGAAAGGCCGATTTTATTGGAAATCACCGGCATTGGGGATCATTTCCCCGCAGTCGTTTTTTGCACCTCGGCTGCGGCGCGCCGGAGGGATTCGACGTGGTAGTCGAACCAGACCGGGCGGTAGAGATCGATCATCTGTTTCTGCTGGTGTGCCAGACCTTCGATCTCGAGGTAGGTGTGGTCCACGCCGGCCTTGAGGAGGGCCTCGTGGAATTCGCGGACCGTTTTGAGATGGTCGTCGTCCTGGGTGCCGCACGCGATCTGGATGCGCAGGCGGCCTTTGATCTGGTCGAGATTTTTCTGGAGCGAAACGTAAGGGTCGTTGTCGCGCAACCGCTGCGGGTCGTTGCCGTGGTAGTTGAGAGGATATTCGGTGGGCTTGTTGGCGTCGGTGATTTCGGAGGTGTGATAGACGTTGCCCGCCTGGTTGAACAGCGAGCAAAACAGATCGGGATGCTTCAACGCCAGGTGCGTGGAACCGCGCCCGCCCATCGAAAAGCCTTCGATGCACCGGCCCTGGCGCGCGGCGAGGGTGCGGCAGGACTGGTCAATGTGTGGAATCAACTCCTTGATGAACGTGGTTTCGGTCATGAACCGGCCGTCGGCGGAGTCCTGATACATCGTCGCCCGGCCGCCGTTGGGAAAGACCATGATCAACTCCGGCCAGCGCCCGGCCAAAATACCCTCATGAAGCACCTGTGCGGAATACACCGTCCGCGTCTCGTTGCCGCCGGCGCCGTGGAGATTGTAAATGACCGGGTAATGGCGCTGTGTGTCTTTCGCGTAGCCAGGCGGCAGGTAAAGGCAGTAGCCGACCGCGCGCTTCATGGCGGCGCTGACGTAAGTGTGGTGTGTGACGCCGGCGGGCAAGGAACCCGGCGCGGGCTTGGCGACCCACATGTCGTCGGAATTGACCTGGGACTTCTTCGTTGGTGCCGCCGGTGCGGCGGGCGAGAGCCGGTCGGTTCCAATCAAAATCAAGACGAGCAACAAGCCGGCAGACCGGGGGCGGTCAATAATCCATTTCATGACCGGCAGGATGCCGCGTTCACGAGGGCCGCTCAAGCCGAAGATTACGCCCGGTCGCCTTGCCCCAGGGCGGATTCAAGATTGTTTGAAATTGTAAGAGACGACGTGAGGAGACTCACTTTATCGAAAAACACGAAATTAGAGTCTCCTTACGTCGTCTCCTACAAGAGCTTGAATCCGCCCTGGCCTTGCCCCCTTGCCCCGGAGAAAGCAACCTCCTCTTGTGCATCCGGATTTCCTTTGTTATTGTGAGGGCGCTGAACGCAAATGGATTGCGATTCGCACTAAACCTGAACCCAACCCGAAATAATTATGGCACACGAACTCCCTCCGCTTCCTTACCCGACTGACGCGCTGGAACCTCACATTGACAAGCAGACGATGGAAATCCATCACGGCAAACATCACAACGCATACGTCACCAACTTGAACAAGGCCATCGCCGGCAACGCCGCGCTCGAAGGCAAATCCCTTGAAGCCCTCGTCACCGATCTCGCCTCCGTGCCGGACAACATTCGCGGCGCCGTGCGCAACAACGGCGGCGGCCATCTCAACCACTCGATGTTCTGGAAACTCATGGCCCCCAAGGCCGGCGGCGCGCCCACCGGCCCGCTGGCGGATGCCCTCAACGCGGCCTTCGGCAGCTTCGACGCCTTGAAGGAAAAGTTTGAAGCCGGCGGCGTCGGTCGTTTCGGCAGCGGCTGGGTCTGGCTGGTGGTCAATGGCGGCAAGCTGGAAATTGCCTCCACCGCCAACCAGGACAACCCGACGATGGGCAAAGCCATCGCCGGTTGCGAGGGCAGGCCGGTCCTTGGCTGTGATGTGTGGGAACACGCTTACTACTTGAAATACCAGAACCGCCGGCCGGATTATCTGAAGGCGTTCTGGAACGTCGTCAACTGGGCCGAGGTGGCGAAACATCACGAAGCGGCCAAAAAATAATTTCGCGCGGTTGCTTCTCTGCAGGGCGCCCGGTTGGCCGGCGCGCCTTTTTGTCGGAGCGCGGGCAGCCATGCCCGCGCAGCCGCAGTTTGGAGTTCAGGCTTCAGCCGTAACTATTCAATGCAACCACGAATGGACACGAGTAAACACGAATAAAGACGCGCCTACCCAGACTTTTTGCCAGAGTTGGTCAGACTCACCAAACGGTGAGAAGTGCGAAAAAAGACCAAACCGTCCATCAGTCAATCGCATTCGTGTCTATTCGTGTCCATCCGTGGTTTTCAACTGCATCGACACGGCTTCAGCCTGTGCGCGCCGACAAGCTGAAGCTTGAACTCCGAACCGGCGGGCGAGGCTGCCCGCGCTCCATTCCTCACGCGGCGGCGCGCGCGGCTTCCCAGCCCAGGATTGCTCGCTTGCGCGCCTCGCCCCAACGGTAACCACCCACCAGACCGGTCTTGCGGATGACCCGGTGGCAGGGAATCAGACAGGCAATCGGATTGCGGCCCACCGCGCTGCCGATGGCGCGCGAGGCGTCCGCCGCGCCGATCAGTCCGCCAATCGTTTCATACGAGACGAGCACCCCGGCCGGGATTTTCAACAAAGCCTGCCAGACCTTGATCTGAAAATTCGTGCCCAACAGCAACAGAGCAAGCGGTGATTGCGGCGCGTCGTTCAGTCCGGAAAAAATCCGGGCCGCCACTGGCGCGGTCAGATCGGGCCGTTCTGAAAAAGTCGCCCCGGCCCAACATTGCTTCATTGGCTTGACAGCCTCCTTGTTGGAATCGCCGCCGCTGAAACCCAGCCAGCAAACTCCGCGTTCCGTCACGCCCAGCAGGCATGGGCCGAAACGCGTCGGATGCACGCCGTGGTGAATGTGGACTCCCGCGCCGCGCGTCTTGAATTCGCCCGGCGTGACCGCCTCCACGGAGACGAACAAATCGTGCAGGCGGCCGGGACTCGAGAGGCCGGATTCCAGCGTCACTTCCAACAACGCCCGGGCGTCGGCCAGTTGACGCTTGGCGTGCTCGACGGTGAGAAACTGCAAAAAACGCTTGGGACTGATCCCGGCCCAGCGCGAGAAGAGGCGTTGGAAGTGGAATTCGCTCAAGTGCGCCGCGCGGGCCACCGTGGCGAGATCGGGCTGCTCGAGGAAATGGTCTTGCAGGTAGAGGATCGCCTTTTCGACCCGGCGATAATCCAAGGCGGCTTGCGTCATCCTTTCGGAGTCGGCCGTGGACAGCAGTGTGCTCGTCATGGATGAAGCTTACCCGCCGGCCCGGGCCACGCCCACCCGGTTCTTGCGGAGTTTGTGGTTCCCATGCGGCTTTGGTTAATCCGGCCTCACAAACAAAACCTGCTGGCCGCAAAAGAACGCAAAGGACGCAAAGAAGAACAAACCTTTGTGTTCTCTGCGTTCTTTCGCGGCCAACTCACTTCGGCTTCAACTGTGGAAAAAGAATCACGTCGCGAATGCTCTCCTGGCCGAGCAGCATCATGCACAACCGGTCAATGCCCAGGCCCATGCCGCCGGCGGGAGGCATGCCGTGTTCGAGCGCCACGATGAAATCCTCGTCGAGCTTTTGTTTCTCGCCGCCGGCCTGGTGTTCGAGGCGCTCGCGCTGTTCGATGGGATCGTTCTGCTCGCTGTAGGCGGGTGCAATTCCTGGCCGTTGATGCAACACTCGAAAACTTCCACCGTGGTCGGGTCCTCCGGCGCGAGCTTGGCCAGCGGAATCAATTCCTTCGGCGCGTGCGTGACGAAAACCGGGTCAATGAGCGTCGGCTCGATGAGCTTTTCAAACACCGCCTGCGTTACTTCAAAGTCTTCGTATTCCTTGCCGATCTCGGCGCCGAGCTCGACGGCGCGCGCGCGCCGTTGCGCGAGGGTCAGCTCAAACCAGTCTGCGCCGGCGCGCTCGCGGACCAGGTCCTTGTAGCGCACGCGGCGCCAGGGGGGGGTGAGGTTGATGGTTTTGGTGACCTTGCCCTCAGCGTCCTTGTGCTCGATGCGAAGGGTGCCGAGCACATTTTCCGCGACGTGGCAGACGAGCGACTGCACCAGTTCCATCATCTGCTCGTAATCGCCGTAAGCCTGGTAGGCTTCGAGCATCGTAAACTCCGGGTTGTGCTTGCGCGAAAGGCCTTCGTTGCGGAAGTTGCGGCCGATTTCAAACACCCGGTCCATGCCGCCGACGAGCAGCCGCTTCAGATAAAGCTCGATGGCGATGCGGAGATAAAAATCGCAGCCCAGCGCGTTGTGATGCGTCTTGAACGGTTGCGCCGCCGCGCCGCCGGGAATGGCCTGCATCATGGGCGTCTCGACTTCGACGTAGCCGCGTTCGTGGAGGAAGTTGCGGATCTCACGGACAATGGCGCTGCGTTTGAGGAAGACCTGTTTCACCTCGTCGTTGGCCATCAGGTCGAGGTAACGCTGGCGGTAGCGGATTTCGGTGTCGGCCAGGCCGTGCCATTTTTCCGGCGGCGGCCGGAGGGCTTTGGCGAGAATCACGAAGCGGTCAATCTTGACGCTGATCTCGCCCATTTTGGTGGTGAACAGCGTGCCGTGGACGCCGATGAAATCGCCCAGATCGAGGTGCTGGAAGACATCAAACTGATCGTCGCCGAGAACATTTTTCTGCGCGTAAACCTGGAGGCGCCCGCTCTGGTCCCGCAGATCGAGGAACATGCTCTTGCCCATGGCGCGATGGGCGGTGATGCGGCCGGCGAGGGCGACTTCGCGGCCTTCGGCGTAATTGGCGCGCGCGGCGGCGCAGGTTTCCGTGGGGGTGAACTTGTTTGCAAACGGGTTGATGCCCCGGGCGCGGAGCGCGGCCAGCTTGGCCTTGCGTTGTTCGATCAATGCGTTGGTTTCTTCCATAACCTGTCCGCCCCGATGAAACACCGTCGGACGGCGGTTGTCGAAGATTTTGCGTCGTAAAATGGGTGGTGTCTTGATTTGCTCGGAGCGCGGCTGTGTCGCGCTTGGCGATCAGCCTCAGCGTGTGAGTTTCAACGCGCTGCGGCTGGTCGCTGCGACACAGCCGCGCTCCGGGAACTTCAAAGTAAGACACCACCGCAAAATGTCCTGCCTTGCGCGAACCGGGGACGGGGGTATTTTCTAGCGCGATCATGGCGATGGAATTCAAAGATTATTACAAGAGCCTTGGCGTCGCGCGCGACGCCAGCGGCGAGGAAATCAAGAAGGCCTTCCGCAAGCTCGCGCGCCAGCACCATCCCGACGTGGCCAAGAACAAGAAGGATGCCGAGGAGAAATTCAAGGAGATCAACGAGGCCTACGAAGTCTTGAGCGACCCGGCCAAGCGCAAAAAATACGACGAGCTGGGCGCCAACTGGAAACACGGCGCGGAGTTCCGGCCGCCGCCCGGCTGGGAATCCTTCGCCGGCCGGCGCGGACGCGGCGGCGCAGCGGGGCAGGGGGGGGATGCTGAATTCGAGTTCGGCGGCACCGGGTTCAGCGATTTCTTCGAGCAACTCTTCGGTTCAACTGGCCGGCGCGGTTTTGGCCGGCCAGCGGGTTCTGTCGGTGAGGATTTTGCCACGCGCGGCCAGGACGTCGAGGCCGACCTCATGGTGACACTGGAAGAAGCTGCGCGGGGTGCGGTTCGTCCGATTTCACTTCGTTTTGCCGCAGTCTGTGCGTCCTGTCACGGCGCCGGCGAGAGGAACCACCACACCTGCCCGGCCTGCGCCGGCACCGGCCAGGTCAGCAAGACCGAGTCGTATAGCGTCAAGATTCCAGCCGGTGTCGGGGAGGGCCAGCGATTGCGGCTGGCGGGCCGCGGTTCGGCCGGCATCGGCGGCGGTTCGGCCGGCGATCTCTATTTGCGCGTCCACTTCGCCAGGCATCCCGACTTCACGGTCGAGGGAGGCGACCTGCATTGTGAAGTGGAAGTCGCCCCTTGGGAAGCCGTGCTGGGCGCCAGCGTCAGCGTGCCGACGCTGGAAGGGCGCGTGAACATCAAAATCCCGCCCGGCACGCAAAACGGCCAGCGCCTGCGCGTGCGCGGACGCGGCCTGCCCCGGACCGGCGGCGGAGCGGGCGACCTTCTCGTGGAAATCAAAGTCGAAGTGCCGCAAAAAATCAGCGAAGCCGAACGCCGCCTCTGGGAACAACTCGCCCGCGAATCGCACTTCAACCCGCGCGCCGGGTAGGTCCGGCAAGACGCCCGCCCTACTTGGCCGGACGGACCATCACCGCCACGCCGCGGCGAAGCTTGAATTTCTTCGCCGCCGACCCGCCGTTGACCGCCAGTTCAAGAAAGCCGCTCGAGCCAACCAGCGCCACCGACCGGCCCGGCCCGACGGCCTGATAGAAATGCTTCAATTCGCCGAACGGACGAGTGCCCACGCTGATATTTGCGCGGCCACCGAATCGCTTCATCATCTCCGCCGGAATGCTGGTGATCGCATTGCCGAAGCGGTCCACGTAAACAACCGCTCCGCGGATTCCGGCCTGGGAGGGTTTCGGCTCCGGCCAGGGCAGGCGGACATAATCCGCCGAAGCCGGTCCCAGTTTTTGTATCGGCGTGCCGGTGCAAAGCGCCGCCGCCACGGGGGCAAAAACGTCGCGCCCGTGAAACGTCCGGCTCACGTCGCACAGCAGGAACTCGCTGTTTTCCAAACGGCGGATCGCCTTGATTTTTTCCCGCGCGAGCGCGAGCGACAACACGCCGTTGTCAGGCCCGACAAAAAAGTAATCGGCGGTTTGCACGGCGATGGCCCGGCGCGCGCTGCCAACGCCAGGATCCACGACGGCGACGTGCACGGTGCGCCGGGGAAAAAACCGGCACCCGGCAGCCAGTGCGAACGCCCCCGCGCCAGCGTCGCCTCGCGGCACGTCGTGCGTGAGGTCCACGATGGTCGCGTCCGGCGCGCGGCCCAGGATCACACCCTTCATGGCGCCCACGAACCAGTCGTCCAAGCCAAAGTCCGTCGTCAGCGTGATGAGGCGCACACGGGAAAAATACATTGAAAGCCGGACGGTTTGAAACCAAGAATCGCGCGTGCCAGCGGCGGCCCGAACCATTCTCATCACCGGCGTCTCGCGCGGCCTGGGGCGCGCGCTGGCGCAGGAGTTCAGCCGCCTCGGCCACGTGGTCCTGGGCTGCGCCCGCACGCGTGCGGCCCTCGACGATCTGGACCGCGCGCTGAAAGCCTCGCACGACCTCGCAGTGGTTGACGTGGCGTCCGACCGTCAAGTGGGCGATTGGGCCGGACGGCTGCTGGAAAAATTTGGTCCGCCCGACCTGCTGCTCAACAACGCCGCGCTCATCAACCGCAACGCGCGGCTGTGGAAGGTAAGCGCCGGGGAATTTTCCCGTGTCATAGACGTGAACATCAAGGGTGTGGCGAGCATCATCCGGCATTTCGTGCCTGCCATGATCGCGCGGAACAGCGGCGTGATCGTCAACTTCAGTTCCGGCTGGGGCCGCTCCACCGATGCGGACGTCGCGCCGTATTGCGCGACCAAGTGGGCCATCGAAGGACTCACACAGGCGTTGGCGCAGGAGCTGCCCGCCGGTCTGGCGGCGGTGGCGCTCAATCCCGGCATCATCAACACCGACATGCTGCGCAGTTGTTTCGGTGGGTCGGCGGCGGCTTTTCCCACGCCGCAGGAGTGGGCGAAGAAGGCCGTGCCGTTCCTGCTCAAATTGGGGCCGGAACAAAATGGCCGGCCGCTGACGGCGGGTTAACCTCGAAATTTCACAACCCTTGTAGCCGCCGACGTGAGGAGGCGGTTTCGGCAGGGGTTTGCAAAGGTCCACCTCCTCACGTCGGCGGCTACACGCTGACGCGTTTTTGAACCTTGAACCTTGAACTTTGAACCTAAACAGGTATCTTCGTGCCATGTCAAAGCTGCCGGGCAAGAAAAAACCCAAAGCCATCCTGCTGGGCGTGGGGCTGGATTCCGACGGCCATAAACGGCTCACCACGGGAAAAAATTTTGCCCTGGTCGGCGGCTCGGCAGAAACCCACGAAGTCATGACGGAAAAGGCCGTCAAAATTAACGAGAAACTGGCGGCCAAAGGCAAGCAACTGGACGAAATCAGCCACGAGGAGTTCGATGACATCGCCCACGAGGTCGGTTTGCGGCGGCATCAACCCCACCGGAACTGATGGCTTTGGACCTGGACCACCGGCCGCCCCGCTTGACGCCCTTTTGCCCCAACAGTACGATGACGCGCCGCCGTTTCACCCTCTGCGGAATGGCTGATGAGAATGACTGAAGACAATCCCTATTTTTTTCTGGCGGTTTTCATCGTCGTCGCGTTGCTCTTTGCCTTGACGCCGCTGGCGCTGGCCTGGCTGTGGGCGCGAACTTTTTCCCCCAAAAAACCTGGCGCGGACAAAAACAGCATTTACGAATGCGGCCTGGAATCCAAAGGCGATGCCTGGATGCAGTTCAAATCGGAGTATTACCTTTACGGCATCATTTTCCTGATCTTCGATGTGGAGACGATTTTCCTGCTGCCCTTCGCCGTGGCGTTCATGGGCCTGCCCGCCGGGGCCTTTGTGGCGATGCTGGTCTTTTTGCTGTTGTTGGTGGAAGGCCTGGCCTGGGCCTGGACGAAAGGCGTGCTGAGCTGGAAATAGCAGTGATCGTTGAATCGTTGAAACGTTACATCGTTGAATCGTTCGAAAGGCGAGTCGCGGGTGTCTCCTGCCGATTCAACGATTCAACGGTTCAACACTTTTAACGAAAGAACACATGGATGAAGGACTGAGAAGCGAGTTGAGCAAGCAGGGCATCTTTACGACGACCCTGGAGGAAGTCTATAACTGGGGCCGCAAAAACTCCGTGTGGCCGCTCTCGTTCGGTCTCGCGTGCTGCGCCATCGAGATGATCGCCGCCAGCATGGCTCGCTACGACCTCGCCCGGTTCGGCGCCGAAGTGTTTCGCCCTTCGCCGCGCCAGGCCGACCTGATGATTGTCGCCGGCACTGTCACCAAGAAGATGGCGCCCCAGGTGGTCCGCCTCTATAACCAGATGCCGGAACCCAAATACGTCATTGCCATGGGCGCGTGCGCCATCAGCGGCGGTCCGTTCAAGCAAGGCTACAATGTGCTCAAAGGCATTGACCGCTATCTTCCGGTGGACGTGCACATCCCCGGCTGCCCGCCGCGGCCCGAGGCGCTCATCCACGCCTTCATGACGTTGCAACGGAAGATTGACGAACAGAAGCTCACCGGCCCGAATCGCCCGCGGCATCTCGACGCGAGTGCGCCGAGTGAATTTCCCGTGCCGCAGTTTGGCGAGCACGACCTGGAACCGCCGAGCAATCCGACCGTGTGGCGACCGCCGGAGCTGGCGGGAGCATGAATACAAAATTTAATAAGGAATCCAGGAAACCATGAAATCAATTCCTGGATTCCTGGTTTCCTTATAAAAACTCCGATGGAAACGCTTGAACAAATCAAAGTCCGCGGTGAAGCGGCTGTGCCCGGCGCGCGTTTGGAAATCATTCCGAACGACAGCCCGTCCGGTCAGCGTTCGTTGCTTCTGGATGTCGAACACGCCGCCGCCATCGCGATCTTCCTGCGCGACGACGCGCAGCTTTGCCTCGATTACTGCTCCAACGTCACCGGCGTGGATTGGCCCGACCGTGTGGAAAAGGCCAGGTCGAAGGTGAAGAAGGTCGTGGACGGCGTGGATAAGGAGGTCGAAGAGACGGTCGAGAAGAAAATCCCCGGCTATCTCGAAGCCGTCTATCATCTCTACTCGATGGCGCTCAAGCACGGGCTGGTCATCCTCCGCCAGCGCACCGCCAACCGCACCGATCAAGTCCGCGTCGTCTCGCTTACGCCGGTCTGGCGTGGCTGTGAATTTCAGGAGCGCGAAATCTTTGACCTCTACGGCGTCGTCTTCGACGGCCATCCCGACTTGCGCCGTATCCTCATGTGGGACGGTTTCAAGGACCACCCGATGCGCAAAGATTACATCGAACCCGACGACTACGAATACGAGCCGACCCCGCACGATGACGTTTTGGAAAAGGCGAAAAAGCATCAAGCGCAGGAGGCGAAAGCGTGAGCGTCGTCGCCGAAATGCCGCCGAAGAATTATGAGTTGTTGCCGAAGGAAGGTGACGGCGAACTGCTCGAAGTCGCCATGGGGCCGCAGCACCCGTCCACGCACGGCGTCTTCCGCATGGATGTGGTGTTGGACGGCGAGCGCGTGGTCAAGCTCAAACCCGTGTTCGGCTACCTCCACCGCAACCACGAGAAGATCGCCGAGAACGTCAGTTATCTCGGTTCCATGCCCTACACCGACCGGTTGGATTATTTTTGTTCGCTGACCAACAACTGGGCCTACGCGCTGGCCGTCGAGAAGCTCGCCGGGTTGCAGCCGCCCGAACGCGCCGAATACATCCGCGTCCTCACGGCTGAACTGACCCGCCTGGTCAACCACGTCTGTCTCATCGGCTTTTTGTTGCAGGACATGGGCGCGCTGGGCACGCCGCTCATGTACGCCTTCCGCGAGCGCGAGAAAATCCTCGACCTCTTCGAGGCGCTCACCGGCTCGCGGATGATGTGCAATTACATGCGCTTTGGCGGCTGCCGCTGCGACCTGCCGGCCGGCTGGCTCGAACAAGCCGCGCAGATCGTGGCCCATTTCCCCCGGTTCCTCGACGAGTTCGAGCGGTTCCTTTCCGGCAACGAAATTCTCATGGCCCGCTCGCAGGGCGTGGGCGTGCTGCGGCCTGAACTGGCCATCAGCGCCAGCATCACTGGCCCGATGCTGCGCGCCAGCGGCGTCAACTACGACGTGCGCAAGGTGGACCAGTATGGCATCTACGGCCGGTTTGATTTCCGCGTGCCGCTGGGCGAGCACGGCGACACTTACGACCGCTACATGATGCGCGTCCTGGAGATGCGCGAGTCGGTGAAGATTTTGCAGCAGGCTTTGCGCGACCTTCCGGCTGGCCCGATCATGGACCCGAAGGCGAAGTTGCGCGGGTTCCGTCCGAAGCCGGGCGAAGCCTACGGGCGCATCGAAGCGCCGAAGGGTGAACTGGGCTTTTATCTCATCAGCGACGGCGGGCCGAATCCGTGTCGTTACCGCGTCCGCCCGCCGAGCTTGATCAACCTGACGGTGCTTGAGGACATGTGTCTGGGTCACACGGTGGCGGACGTGGTGGTCATCCTCGGCAGCGTGGACATCGTGCTGGGGGAGGTGGATAGATGAGTTGTTCAAAGTTCAAGGTTCAGGGTTCAAGGTTCAAAGTTTCCGTGCTGGCCCTGTGCGTGGCGGGAAAAACCTTGAACCTTGAACTTTGACCATCGAAGGTTGAGCGAAGATATTATGCTTGGCACCGGCATCATCAAAGGCATGGTCGAGACGGCGCGCAACTTCATCGGCAGCTACACCGAGGAAGCCCGGCTCACCACCGTCCAGTACCCCGAGGAACGCCTGCCGCTTCAGGAAGCCACGCGGCAGTTCCCCTTCCTCGTTTTCGACGGCGCCGATCCGCACGCCGGCCTGCGCTGCGTCGCCTGCCTGATTTGCGAGAAGGAATGCCCGCCGCAATGCATTTACATCGTCAAGAGCAAGGACAAGAAACCTGACCACCTGGGCAAGCCGCAGTTTTACCCGGCGACGTTCGATATTGACCTCTCGGTCTGCATGAGCTGCCAGATCTGCGTCGAGGTCTGCCCGTTCGAAGCGATCAAGATGGACACGGAATATGAGTTGAGCAACACCGACCGCTTCGGTGGCCTTTTGTTGCACAAGGACCAACTCGCCAAATCCAACGAATACTACGACAAGATTCACCCGACTGAAGCCGCCGAAGTGGACGCCCGTCTCGCCGCCGAAAAAGCCAAAGCCGAAGCTAGGGCGAAAGCGGACGCGGACGCGAAAGCCAAAGCTGCTGCCGAAGCGAAAGCGAAAATGTCAGGCACGGCAACACCTGTTGGCACGGCCTCGAATCCTGTTGAATCAACTCCCGTCTCAGCCAGACCCGCCGCTGCTCCGCCCGTCGAAACGAAATGATTTCACCGCCGACCATTGCCGACGCCACGCCCGACGCCGACTGGCCGGTCCTCCACAGTGGTGTTCCCCAATCGCGTCGCGTCGTGCGAGGATTTTGCCAGCAGCACAGGAGCGCGGCGTTCACGCCGCTTCAGCGTGCGAAGAGTCTTGGGCGTTGGGCTGTTTCGACGGTGCCAGGGTGTCGAGCGGTGAAGCAGCGTGAACGCCGCGCTCCTGTGATTGCGGCTTGGCCGCGCGTCCTTGACTTCAGCTGCGCCGGGGTTTGAGAAAAAATGATTTTGGCCCTCATCCAATCCTTCTGCGTCATGATTTGGAAGGTCCTCAGTGACCAGCCCGATCCGAAGGCGGATTTTCTCCAACTTCTCCCCGCGGTCTGGCAACCGCTCGGCTCCATCCTGCTGTCCATCATTCCTATCGTCCTCGTTTTTCCGCTCCTGTTCGCCCTCACAACCGTGCTGGAACGCAAGGGCCTGGGCCGGATCCAAAATCGTCTCGGCCCAAACCGCGTCGGGCCTTATGGCTTTCTTCAGTTCGCCGCGGACGGAATCAAGATGCTGATCAAGGAGGACATTGTGCCGCGCGCCGCCGACCAGGTGGTTCACTTCATCGCCCCGCTGGTTCTGGTGACGCCGGTGTTTCTGGCGTTTTCGGTCGTGCCTTACGGCCGCCACCTGGTGCCTCTGGACCTGGACGCGGGCCTCTTATTTTTCTTCGCCGTGGGCGCGGCGACGGAACTGTCCGTTTTCATGGCGGGCTGGTCGAGCCGCAACAAATACTCGCTGTTCGGCGCGATGCGCGGGATCGCGCAAATGATCAGTTACGAGGTGCCGCTCATCCTGTCGGCCGTGACGGTGGTGATGATGGCCGGCTCGCTTTCGACGGTGAAAATTGTCGAGGCGCAGGCGGGCTATTTCGGATGGCTGCCGCACTGGCACGCGTTCACGCCCTGGGGGTTCGCGGGCTTCGTTCTGTTCATGATCGCCGCCACCGCGGAATCCAACCGTTCGCCCTTCGATCTGCCGGAAGGCGAATCGGAAATCGTGGCGGGCTATTACCTCGAATATTCCGGATTCAAGTTCGCGCTTTTCTTTTTGGGCGAATACCTTGGCATGTTCGCGATCTGCGGGCTGGCCGTGACGCTGTTTCTCGGCGGCTGGAGCGCGCCCTTGCCGGGCCTGGCCTGGGTGCCGACCTGCTTTTGGTTTTTCCTCAAATTATTTGCGTTGGTGGCCCTGTTGATCTGGGTGCGCGGGACGCTGCCCCGGTTGCGGATGGATCAACTGATGAATTTCGCCTGGAAATTCATGCTGCCGATGGCGCTGGTCAACATCGTGGCGGCGGGCGCGTGGCGATTCCTGGGCGGCGGACTGGCGCGCTGGCTGGTCTGCGCGCTCATCATCGTCGTGCCGTATGTGGCGCTGGGCCGCGCCCTGGCCGGGAACAACAAACTTACCAGGCGGACCTATCGCTTTGCTGAGTGAGTGCTCGTTAAATGAGTTACATAAGTCACCAATCGCATCCTGATTTAACTCAGGTAACCCATTTAGCCATGGAACCATGAGTTGGGCTTTCGTCATCATCGGTGCTTGGACGATCGCAAGCGCGGTCGCCGCCATGAGCCTGCGCAATCTCGTCCATTGCGCGCTCTGCCTGGCGCTCGCCTTCGCCGGACTGGCCGCGCTCTACCTGCGCCTCGGGGCGCAGTTTGTGGGCTTTGCGCAAATCCTGGTTTACATCGGCGCGGTGGCCATCCTGATCGTGTTCGCCATCCTCCTGACCCGCAGCCACGACCCGAACCCCCAACCGATTTTTTCTTCCTCGTGGTGGGCGGGTTTCGGCGTGGCGGTGATGGTCTTTGGCTTGCTGGCCTGCACTTGCCTGTCCAGTTCAGTCGGGCGCCGGGCCGTGCCGCCGCCGCCGGAAGTCACGGTCCAAAGCATCGGCACCCGGCTGATGACCGATTACGTGCTGCCGCTGGAAGTCATCGGCCTGTTGCTGACCGCTGCGATGATCGGCGCCGTCATCATTGCCATGCGAGACGAGAAAAAATCCAAATGAAATCAAAGACCGAAAGTGAGCAGGCGAGAAAATGGGCAAGTGGGAATTGCCGCACGCCGTTCCTCTCACTTTCCCACTTTCCCGCTTTCCCACCTTCCCTCCGCAACGCCGCATGACGCCCCTCACCGCATATCTTTTACTCGCTGCGATGCTCTTCGCCATCGGCCTGGCCGGCGCGCTGACGCGGCGCAACGCCATCCTTGTGCTCATCGGCATCGAGTTGATGCTCAACGCGGCGAACCTGAACTTCATCGCCTTCTGGCGTTACGGCCCGAACCCCGAGGCATTGACCGGTGTGATGTTTGTGATTTTCTCGATCGGCGTCGCCGCCGCCGAAGCCGCCGTGGGCCTGGCGCTCATCATCGCGATTTACCGGCACTACAAGACGACAAACGTGGATGAAGTGAATCAATTGAAGGGATGAACGCCGCACGAACAACACCACCGCGAAATCCCGGCTCGATGGGCAGCAGGCTAAAGCTTCAGCCGCGTTCGCATGAGTCTTTCGATGACGCTCATTTCCGACGCCGTCAACTCACCAAGTTTGCGCTCCAACTTGGCGGTCGGAACAGATTGCACTTGTTGAACGTGGAACGCGCCCCCCTTGAGGAAGGGTCTGGGAACGGCGTGCTCCCACGGGTTTCCTCGCAACATCGTTGTGTGAGCCAGCACCGTCACGAGCGCGAGTTCGTTGTCGGCGGGCCAGTCGGTGAGCAGCAGGCAGGGACGCACCTTGGCCGCCAGCCCCAGGTCAATCATCCAGACCTCACCGCGGCTGGGACGAGGCATCCTGTTCCTCCAGCTTGTCGAGGTCCTGGAACGCGAGGTCGGCGGCTTGCGCGGCCCATTCAAGCTCCCCGCGTTCCTGCTCCAACTCAAACACGCGGCGGGCAATGGCGCGCCGCTCCTCGTGCTTCAGATTCGGAAGCTCTTTCAGAATTTCAGTGGCGCTCATTTGTATTCATTCATTGTCGGCTGTTTCAGCGGTTGCCCCATTGCTTCCGCTCACGCTTATCCCATTCCTCGCGCGCTTCGCGTTCGACCGCCAGACAGTCCACCTTGGCCTGCATCATGCCGAGCTGGCTCATGACCTTGTTCCAATCCGGTTCGGCGACGGTGATGCGTCCGTGGTCAATGTTGGCGGCCAAAGTGAGGTATGCCATACGCCGGAAGCCTACCACACGCGGAGCCAGCGACAAGGTTGGAAAAGGACTGCGGGCGTGCCGCAATTCCGCCGCCGCCGAAGCCGCCGTCGGCCTGGCACTCATCATCGCGATTTACCGGCACTACAAGACGACCAACGTGAATGACGTGAACGAGTTGAAGGGATAAGTATGCCAACGACGCAATCATCAAGCGAAGATAGCGGTCCAGTTGTGGAACGAAGTAAGCGCATTTGGGAACTTGCCGACAAGGGCATCGCTGAACTCCGTGCTCGACTCGAAGCCTCGGAAGTAGTTCAGGAAAACCGCCGTGACATAATGCACGTTCTGCAGACTTTAGAAGACATCAAGTCGGAAGCGACTTATCTCAAGGATGATTTCCTGTGGCGTCCGCTCTTCAAATTTCTTAAGGGGCGCCGACTTTCAGAATCAGAGTTCCATTTCGTTGCAAGTCTAGGCGCGCTCTATTGGTCGGCAAAATTCGTGGGCTTGGCACCAGCAACCGACTATGAGGTTTTCGACAACTTTCGTTGCGAAATCCGGGGGGAAGTTTTTGAAATCGACACTGGACCGCTCGAAACACCACCAGAAGGAATGGGACACATCCGAGTTTCCGTTCCGCCCAAACGTTGGCCTTATGAGATTCAGGTTTCGGACCTAAGACCTGAACAAGCCGAGTTTTTCCAGCGACCCCTGCCAGCAATCTACACGCGGTTCAAGAAATGAATTCTACGCAAAACCTCTGGCTGATTCCCGCGCTGCCGTTGCTGGCGGCGGGAAAGAGCGCGCTTGCGCAGGATTCGGTTGGTGACTACACTTTTGCCGTATGAGTCATACAATCTCAATCCGTCTTAACAAGGAACTGGCCGAGTGGCTGGCGGAAACCGCCAAACGCACCGGTGTGCCGCAAGGCAAACTGGTTCGCGACCAGTTGGAGAAAGCGCGGGCCTCCGCTGGCAGCCGCCCATATCTGCGGTGGGCCGGTTACATAAAAAATGCGCCGAAGGATCTGTCCATGCGGAAGGGCTTCACGAAGGGATGAACGGCATTGCCGACACCGGTTTCCTCGTGGCCTTCGTGTGCCGCCCTGACGCGTACCACGACTGGGCCGTGAGTCTGGAACGGCAATTGACCGGCCCGCTGCTGACCTGCGAGCCTGTGTTGGCAGAAGCGGCATTTCATATCGGTGACGTGCGCCCTGTGCTCGGATTGCTGGAGGACGGCCTGTTGCAGTTGGCATTCGATTGCAACGATCACCTGCCGCAACTAGGTGAGTTGGCCGAGCGGTATTCCGACCGGAAGCCCGACCTGGCCGACCTCTGCCTCATTCGCATGAGCGAGCTTTTCCCGAGCCTCAGCGTCGTCACGACTGACCGCGAGGATTTCCGCGTCTATCGGCGCAACAAACGCGAAGTCATCCCGCTGATTTGCCCGCCGGAGATATAGATGACTTGGGCCGTCCGAAACCTCTGGCTGATTCCCGCGCTGCCGTTGCTGGCGGCGGGGGTGACGGCGTTGCTCAAGCAACGTCATCGCACCCTCGCGGCGTCACTGGCCATCGGCTCGATGGCGCTGGCATTCTTCCTCGCGTGCGGCGCGTTCGCCCGGACGCTCGGCGAACACGCGGAGCGGCAGGTGCACAATTTTGCCTGGTTCCAACTTGGCCCGACCACGCTGCAACTCGGCTGGGTGCTCGACCCGCTCACGGCTTCGATGCTCGTGATGGTCACGTTCGTTGGCGCGCTCATCTTCATCTACAGCGTCGGCTACATGGCGCACGACGGGAACTTCACGCGGTTCTTCTGTTTCCTGTCGCTGTTCGCCGCGGCGATGCTCGGCGTGGTCCTGGCCAACAGCCTGTTGCTCCTGTTCATCTGCTGGGAACTGGTCGGGTTCGCCTCCTACATCCTCATCGGCTTCTGGTATCACAAGCCAAGCGCGGCGGCGGCGGCCAAAAAGGCGTTCATCGTCACACGCATCGGCGACCTCGGTTTCTTCGTTGGCTTGCTCTGGCTTTATGCGGAGACCGGCTCGCTGCTCTTCTACGACGCCGGGCACGGCTGTCTCGAAAGTTCCGCGCTCGCGAAGCTGGTTGGGCAGACGACGCTCGGCGGCATGGCGGTAAGCACGGCGGTGTCGCTGCTGATTTTCTGCGGCGCGATGGGCAAGTCCGGCCAGGTGCCGTTGCACGTGTGTTTGCCCGACGCGATGGAAGGCCCCACGCCCGTCAGCGCGCTCATTCACGCCGCGACGATGGTGGCGGCCGGCGTGTTTCTCGTGGCGCGGGTGTATCCGTTGATGGAGGCCGTGCTGGCGGAACCCGTAGCAGCCGAGGTAACGAGGCTCAATTTTCCCGCGCTGGTGAGGAATGAAAAGTCAGAGCCTCCTCACGTCGTCTCCTACCGCGATAAAGCCCTCACCCCGGCCCTCTCCCTTTCCGAAAGGGAGAGGGAGAATCGCCGTCAGGTTGGTGGGCAATCGGACTACACTCTGCAGTTCGCAATGCTCGCAGCAAACGCGGAACGCGGTGCGAGTAGCGGCGCGGCAGATCAGTCCAATGCGCGGACGACGGTTCCCCCTCTCCCCGGGGGAGAGGGCCGGGGTGAGGGCGAGTGTTCTTCAGACCACCACGATGCGCCGATCATTTCCTCCGCGTTGAAAGCCATCACCTGGATCGGCGCCATCACCGCCGTTTTCGCTGCGCTCATTGCGGTTGCCCAAACCGACATCAAACGCATCCTTGCCTACTCCACGGTCTCACAACTGGGTTACATGATGATGGGCCTCGGAGTGGGCGGCGTGGCGGTGGGCATGTTCCACCTCATCACCCACGCTTTCTTCAAGGCGCTGTTGTTTCTCGGCGCTGGCTCCGTGATTCACGGCTGCCACGAGGAGCAGGACATCCGGCGCATGGGCGGCCTGCGCAAGCTCATGCCGGTGACGTTCGCGACTTACGCCGTCGGCATGATGGCGTTGTGCGGCGTGCCGTTGTTCTTCTCCGGTTTCTGGAGCAAGGACGAAATCCTGCACGCGGCCCGCGGCTGGCCGGTTTCGCCTTATCCGTTTTATCTGGGTCTGTGCGGCGCCTTCCTGACGGCATTCTACATGACACGGCAGATGTGGTTCTTGTTTTTTGGTTCATCTCGTAGGAGCCGAGGTAACGAGGCTCTAACTTCTCACCAGCACGATGAACACGGAAAGAGTGAGCCTCCTCACGTCGGCTCCTACGAAGCTCACGAAAGCCCGCTCGTCATGACATTTCCGCTGATCGTGCTTGCGGTGTTTGCCGTGTTGCTCGGATTTTTTGGCACCCCCGCCTGGCCATGGTTTCAGGAATATCTGAACGGGCAGCCGGCGGAGTTCGGTTCCGGAAAATTGTTCCAGTGGGATGTGCTTTCACTGCTGCTGTCTTCCACGGTCATCGTCGCCGTGGGCATCGTCGCAGCGTGGTGGTTGTATGGCCGCAAACCGGTGGAGCAGCCCGGTGCTGCCGACGCGCTGGAAGGACTCCAGCCCGATCTGTTCCTCCTGCTACGCGAGAAATTTTTCGTGGACGAACTTTACGAAGGCACGGTGGTCCGCTTCAACGCCGGGTCGGCGTGGCTGTGCGACTGGCTGGATCGCCGGGTTTGGAACGGCGCAGTGCAGTTGGTTTCTTATCTGGTCCTGGGAGGCGCGTGGTTGAACCGGTTCGTGGATGAATACCTGGTGAATCCCGGCTTCGACCAGGGTTGCCGGCGCATCCGGCGCGGCGGCGGGTTCCTGTCGCGTCTGCAAAATGGACGCGCGCAAAATTACCTGCGCGTCATCGGCGTGGCGCTGACGGTGCTGGTGTTGATGCTAATCTGGGGCTGTGGCGCGTCATGAACGACTTTCCGCTCCTCACCGCGCTGATGCTCACGCCGCTGATCGGCGCCGTGATGCTGGCCGGGCTTGATCCGGCGAACGCCCGG
>CAZIFU010000186.1:0-7186 GCA_964539075.1 uncultured Verrucomicrobiota bacterium
TCCTCTCCCCTCATCGGATGAGGGGAGAGGAAATCCGGCGGGGTCCGTCAAGCGCATCCCGGTTTGCGTCTGTGAACGCAGCGCGCGCATTCCTCTCCCCTTCGGAAGGGGAGAGGATCAAGGTGAGGGGTTGCTCCGGAAATTTTTTGTCTTCTTAACTAAATGGAAGTGCTCCCCGGCCCTCTCCTCCATCGGATGGAAGAGAGGGAGTTTCTTTGGTTGCGGCTCTGCCGCGCTGGTTCCCTTCGAGGTTCGAAAATGACCGCACCGCTCACGCAGCATCAGGCGGAAATCGAACGCAACCGCGGCGCCTGGCAGAACAAACCGCTCCTGCGGGAAATCTACGCGCAGTTTTACGAACGCATCCTCGCGCTCATCGAGCCGCGTCTGCCGGGGCGCATCGTGGAAATCGGTTCCGGCGCCGGCAACCTCAAGACGCACCTGCCGGCGGCCGTGGCGACCGACCTGTTTCCCAATCCCTGGCTGGACGTGGTGTGCGACGGCTTCGAGCTGCCGTTCCGCGACGGCGCGCTGTCGCACCTGATTCTCTTCGATGTGTTCCATCATTTGCGCGCGCCGAATGCGTTTCTGTGCGAAGCGCGGCGCGCGCTGGCGCCCGAAGGCCGGCTGATTTTGTTCGAGCCGTACATCAGTTGGGCCAGCTTTCCGGTTTACGGTTTGTTGCACCACGAGCCGGTGGCGTGGCGGCAGCCGGTCAATTTCAACGGCGCGCTGCCGCGCCCGCGCGATTACTACGCCGCCCAGGGCAACGCGACGCGGCTTTTTTTCGGCCGGGAAAAAACGGGCTGGCTCGAAGGCTGGGACATTTTTCACGCGACGGCGTTCAGCAGTTTCAGCTACCTGCTTTCCGGCGGTTACAGCAAGCCGGCGTGTTATCCGGCGAATTGGCTGGGCGGGCTGCAACGTTGCGACGCGCGCCTCTCCCGCTGGCCGCGCTTGTTCGGCGCGCGCTGCGTCGTGGGGCTGCGGCCGAAGACGTGACGGGTGGGAACAATCTTCAAATGCCTGACAGCCCGTTAATCAAGTGGCAGCCGACGTGAGGAGGCTCTGATCAATTTCGGATTTTGAAGAGTGAGCCTCGTTACCGCGGCTGCTACGAGAGGAAAGGTTTTGAACGGGTTGAAGGAGTTTGATTCCGACAATCAAGGATTGGCGTTGACACGCGGCGGGGCGGATTTCACGTTGCGGGCTCAACAATTTCTCAAGGGGTTCAAATTTTTCGCGCCGGTTGCGGCTTGCATTTTTCCGGCGGCGGCGTTGCATGGTGGCATGTTTCCCTACGTGGCTCTGTCCCGTGAAAAATCGTGGCAGCCGGGGCCGTATCCCGGCGTCGAGTTGCTGGTGCTGCACAAGCACGAGGCGACCGGCGGCGTGACGGTGCTGCGGAAATTCAAAGCCGGCGTGACCGTGCAGGCCCACACGCATCCGCAGGCCAATGAATCGGCCTACATTCTCTCGGGCGAATGGGAGGAAGCGGGCGTCACTTACACGGCGGGCACGTTGTTCTTTGCGCCCAAAGGGGAAAAGCACGGCCCGCACATGGCGAAGACCGAGGTCATCAGCCTCACGGTGTTCGACGGGCCGCTGACGGTGGTGTGATTCACTTGAAACCAGACAGGCGTGATAGCGTCACGTATTGGTAAAGGCAGCCCATGAATGAACCGCGATTTCCAGGGGCGCGATTGCCGCGGCGGACTTTTTTGAAAAACGCCGCAGCCGGCGTCGGCGCGCTGGCATCGGGCCACAGCCTGCTGGCCGGCCCGTTGAGCGGCCCGGACGCGCCCGGCCAGCCCGCCTATCGCGGGCCGAACGTGGTCATCATCCGTTTCGGCGGCGGGACGCGCCGGCGCGAGACCATCGAGCCGGAACACACTTGCAGTCCGTTCCTCTTCCACGAGCTGACCCGGCGCGGCACGCTCTTCCCGAACATGGAGATCGACAAGTTCCGGGACATCCACACCAGCCACGGCGAGGGGACGCTCTACCTCATCACCGGCAAGTACGACAAGTTCCGCGACGTGGGCGGCAAATTCCTCGGCGCGCGCTTTGAATCCACCGTGCCGACGCTGTTCGAATACTTGCGCAAGGCCTGCGACGTGCCCGATCATCAGGCGATCCTCATCAATGGCGAGGACCGCGCCGACGAGGAATTTTACAATTTCAGCAATCACCATCTGTATGGCGCGCATTTCCGGGCCAACACGCTCAGCCTGCGCCGTTTCAAGACGTGGCTGTTCCGCGAGCAAATCGCCGCCGGCAAATGGGCCGGCAAGCCACTCGCGCAAAAGCAAAAGGAACTTGCGAAGCTGGAGGCGGTTGACTACCGCAGCACCGAGAAAAACGGCCAGGGACCGGAACTCGTGGCCTTCTGGGAACGCTGGCGGAAGTATTATGGCGAAACCGGCCTGGTGAATCCGCGCGGCGACCGGCTGCTCACCGAGCTGACCATCCGCGCGCTCAAGGAACTTCGCCCGCGGCTGCTCATGGTGAACTACCAGGACTGCGATTACGTGCACTGGGGCAACCTCACCCACTACACGCGCGGCATCGCGACCATGGACGAAGGCGTGCGGCAGATCGTGGCGACGGTGGAGGCCGACGCGGAATATCGCGACAACACGCTTTTCGTCGTCGTGCCCGATTGCGGGCGGGACAACAATCCGCTGGTGGCCGTCCCGTGCCAGCATCATTTCAACTCGCGTTCGGCGCACGAAATATTTGCGCTGTTTTTCGGGCCGGGCGTTCCGCGCGGCGCGGTCGTGGACCGCCCGGTGGACCAGATCAGCGTGGCGCGGACGGTCGCGCACTTCATGGGATTCAACGCGGAATTTGCCGAAGGCCCGGTGCTGGCGGAGGCGGTGGCATGAGCGCGGCGGCCACGCCGCCGTTTGCCGCCGGGCCGCCGCTTGAGGTTCCGCCCGTCAGAACGTCCGCGCTCGCCCGGCCCTCGCCTCTGCGCCGCGCCGTGTTTGCGCCGCTGAAATTGTTGTGCGGCATGATGCTGACGCAAAGTCTCCCCGGCAGCGTGGCGGTTGCCGGGTGGACGTATCGGCTGATGCAGCGCCAGGTGCTCAAGCATTGGTGGGCGCGCAGCGCGCACGCGAGCGGCGGCGGGCGCTTCGAGGATTTTCTGGCGGCGCATCCGGAAATGCAGACGCATCTGCATTGGCCGAACTGGCTGCTGGAACAAAATTGTTGCCGCGCTTTCCATCGCGCGGAAAACCCGGGCGCGTGGATCCGCTTGAAACAAGGTGGCAAGGCCTGTGTGCATTCGCTCGGCCGGAACCTGCAGCTCGGCGCGCAGGCGATTTTCAACACCTGGGTGTTGACGATGCCGGCCTGCGCGCTCTGGCTCTTCGCGTGGTATGACGGTTGGAACAATTCTTTCACCAAAGGCTACGAGCAGGCCGGCGTCGGCCCGTCGCTGGGTGTGCTGGGCATTATTCTTTTCATCGCGGCGATGCTTTACGTGCCGCTGGCGCAGGCGCGTCACGCCGCCACCGGCCAATGGCGCGCCTTCTACCAGTTCCGGCTGGTGTGGGACGTGGCGCGGCGGCGCTGCCCCGCTTGCGCTGGCCTCGCGCTGCTCTATTCGCTGCTTTCGGCGCCGATCACGATTTTGAAATCCGCGCCGGCATTTTTACAGAATAACCGGGCGCTGGCGGACCTGACGCCGGCGCAGGCGGTGAAGTTTTTGGAAGGCTACTATTTCTGGTCGGCGCTGTTTGTGTTTCCGGCGTTTGTTTTTCTGCGGTTGATGGCCGCGCGGATCTATGCCGGTGGCGTTCTCGACGCCGTGCAAAGCGGCCGATGGCCCGTCGCTCAGCTGGCGGAATTTGAACGGGCGTCGTTCGAGCGTTTGGAATTGTTGCGCGTTCGCCCGCCGGTGGCGCGTCATTTTTTCGTGCGGGCGGTCGCCTGGTTCGCCACGCGGACGGGCCGGGCGTGCGCGACGATTGCGTTGCTTGGAATCTGGTTCACCTTCGTGGCGCAAATCTTCATCGCGGAGTTTCTGAATTATCATCCAGTCATCGGGTGGCTGAACCAGGTCCTGGTCCAACTGCCGCTCTTTAACCACATCCCCGGCCGGTAAAAGCGGAAGATGGGAAGGCCAAGTTGCCCGCTTCGGCGCGCTTCGAATTTGCGGAGGAGATGGGACAGTTTGTCAAAGCTGCCGGTGGCGGCCCGGGCCATTTAACTTCACCGAACGGTGAGCAGCACCCAGATGGACAGAACTGGCCGTCAGCCAATCGGATTCGTGTCCATTCGTGGTTTTCCAGTGCATCGTTACGGCTGAAGCTTGAACCCCAACGGCCGGTTCATGGAATGAAAACGGGCTGGAAAATGACCAAAAAAATTTCCGGTAATAAGGGCGCCTTTGAAAGACCGGACCCTGGTGAAATTCTTCGGTTTGAGCGGTGAATAACTCGGTCTAAAAAATAGAAAAATTGTGTTGACTATTTGGCCCAAACCTTAATAGTCCTCCTAACAGCAGATGTACCAGCCAACCCAAAGTCTGTCCTGACGTTTTATGTGTGCCCTGACTTTTTCCCCGCGTCGTCCGGTTTTATTCGGCGTCCTCAGTGCTTGCTTCCTCATCTTCCTCACCGCGCCAAGGGCGCAAGCCCAGGTGGGCGGGATGGTGACCAACACCAACCTCTGGTTTTGGGGCACCAACGCCGACAACCGCCAGTGGACCACCAACGTCTGGCACACCAACGCCGCCAACATTCTCGATAGCACGCGGACCAACTTGGCCGCGGCCGGAAATGCGCCGACGAACTCTGTGGATTCGACCGTGATCTTCGGCGATGCAGGCTCCGGTCTCACTGCCGTGAGGACGATCTCGAATCTTACTTTCAACACGCTCGGCACGCTGCTCTTCACCAACACGAATTTCGCCTACGATCTCCGATCCACCAATCTGACAACGGGACCGTTGGCCGCCGCGCTGAATTTTAGAACGAGCGGCGGCAATATAAATTTCGTGACCGGGTCCACCAATGCCCAGATTGCCGTGTTATACGCCGACTCGCGCGCGCCGGTCATCCGCGGGGCGATCTGGTTCACGAACGGTGTCAACCTGGATATTATTCACAACGGTTTGAGCAACCTGGCTTTTGCAGGCAGCCTGGCGAACGGGGCCTTTACTGGAGGAAGCAACAGCGTGCTTACGTTCATAAACAACAGCGCCAGCAATCTTACGACTGCGTTCCAAAATCCGATCAATCTCACCAATGGCACGCTGCTGGTCACCAACAATAGTTACGGGTTTGGGACATTGACTCTTGGCGGTGGTCTCAACATGAGCAACCAGGTCGGTGTTGGCGAAGTGCGGCTGGTCAACCTTGGGGGCAGCAATCTTAACATGACGGGCGGCCGAACGATCAACCTGGGCAACACGCCGCTGTACATCACCAACAATCCGGGACTTACAAACGCCGCCGGGCTGTTGACTTCCAACACGCTGGTTCAAATTACTGCGACGAACATCAACGCGGGCATCGCCAACCCGGGATTCATTTTCAACAACCAGGCCACCAACGGCGGCCGCATTGATATCAACGCGGTCATCACGGGAACCCTTACCGATGGTTTGACCAAGCTGGGTCTTGGGGAAGTCCGCTTGAACAGCAACAATACGTTTAGCGGCAATATTTTCATCAATGGCGGCACGCTCCGATACATGGGTAATAATACCGGTGGTGGTGGCGCCGAGTCGGCCGCGAGTGGGTTGGGTAATGTAACCAATCAAGTGTTCTTTGATGGCGGCACCTTATCGATCCTTAGCAACGTGATATTCGGCAGCTCCCGTATTTTCAACATGGGGACGGGCGGCGGCACCTTCAACATCCCCACGAACGCGACCGGCGTGACGAGCATCAACACCGCTGATAGAATCCGGGGTTCCGGCAGTCTGACCAAAACCAATGCTGGCGAATTGATCATCGGCGCGGCCAACACCAACTTTACCGGGCTGGTTTTCGTCAACAACGGCTTTCTGACCCTGAATAACACCAACGGCCTGGGCACCAACGCGACCATTATCGTCGGCTTGAGCAACGCCCCGCCGCCGGGGGTTCTGGCCAACCCCACCGGCATTTTCCGGCAAAACACGGTGAACGCCAATCCGTCCAACAAGTTTGTTGTCAACAGCAATGGCGTGCTGGCCGGGAACGCGACCTTCTTCGCCGCTCTCCGGCGCGGCGCTGAATTTGGCACCGGTCCGGTTACCAATCTCATTGCCAGGCAAGGAGCGATCATTGCTGGCGTCGATAATAATGCCATTGCCGACCTCGGCGTCGCCGCTGACCTGATTTACGGTTTGGGTTCTGACCAGGCAACCAACATCACCGTCGTGGGCGCCACGCCGTGGTATGGCATCAGCAACGATGGCGCGAGCCGCACGTTGCAGACCGGCACGATCACTGCAAATGGTAATTTTAATATGCAAAGCGTCGCCTTGAGCGCTGCCGTTGAATCCTTTGTGACCCTGGGAACATCCGCCGGTGACAGCAATGTGACCATCCTCAATAATACAGCCGGTCCTGCCCTGCTTACCGTAACTGTTGGTCAGGGAACGGTTCGGATGGGTTCGCCGAACAATATTTTTTCAAACAATATTACCTTCACTATCGCCTCCAATGCCTCGTTGAGTCTGGGCGTGCCTACTGCTTTGGGCGGTAGCGGGACCGCCGATTGGTTGACAACCCTCAGTAATGTTACGGTCCTGGCCGGTGGCCGGCTGGAAGTGGGCAGCCCTCTTTCCGGGGTCGCCTTGAACACGGGTACCGCCATCAATACCAATGTGACCATCCAGGCACAGGGCGTCCTCGACCTGGCCACCAAAGATGCTGGCGAAGCTCCCATTGGTTTAAGCGGAACGGGTGTGATTACGCTCGACTCCGGATCCATCGTTCGGATCACCGGCGCCCAAAACGGTGTGGGAAATCTCCTGAACGGCCCGCAACTCAACGGCACGAACATGCCGGCTGGTCAGATGGTGCAGATGAACGCGAATGACATCGTGGGCATCTCCACGCTGACCAACCAGGTCCTGGTTGTTTTCAATGCGGTCGAGCGTTCGGAGAACCCCGCGGATGGCGGGATTCTCCTCAATGGCCCCCTGGCGATGCTGACCTCGGACAACGCCTCGCGTGGGGTT
>CAZIFU010000187.1:0-22353 GCA_964539075.1 uncultured Verrucomicrobiota bacterium
TTCTCCGGTTCAGGGGCACAATTCACGGCTTTGAGCGGGCCGTGGATTCTCTCCCCTTCAGAAGGGGAGAAGGTCAGGGTGAGGGGTTGCTTCGATGCGCCAGGTTTCGCGTCAATTCAATGCCAGTGGCCGGGAGAATCCGCGACCGTTTCACCGCCGGGTTCACCTTGATCGAATTACTGGTGGTCATTACCATCATTTCCATTCTGGCCGCGCTGAGTTTGCCGGCCTTCAGGGGCATCTCCCAATCCAACATCATGGCCACCGCCAGCCGGCAACTGGCCGATGACCTCTCGCTGGCCCGGCTCAAAGCCATCGCCGAGCGGACGACGGTTTACGTCGTGTTTGTTCCCTCGAATGTGGCGAACAATGTCTGGCTGAACACGAACGGTTTCACCACCAAGGATGCGCAACAAGTCCTCAACCTCGTCGGCGGACAGTTCACCGATTACGCTCTGTATGCGCCACGCAGCGTGGGCGATCAGCCGGACCAGAAGTTCTGGCACGGCCGCTACCTCACCGAGTGGAAATCGCTGCCGGAAGGCGTGTTCATCGCCCCGCAGAAATTCGTCTCCAACTACAACAACGGCAGTGTCAATCCGCCGTTGATCCGCCATTTTGAATCCAACAACATCCCGTTTCCCAACTCCTTCAGCGCGACGACACCGCGGCTGCCCTACATCGCCTTCAACAGCCAGGGCCAGTTGATTTCCGGCGCCGACGAGGTCATCCCGCTGGCGCGGGGAAGCATCCTCTATCCCAAGGACGCGGCCGGCCATTTCGTGCGCCAGTTTGCGGACCTTGTCGAGACGCCGCCTGGCAACCATGTCAACAACTACAATCATCTGCGCGTCAACTGGCTCACCGGCCGCACCAAGGTCGAGCGCCCCGAATTGCGATGATCTCCCGACCCATAAACCTGTGGGGCAGACATCCTGTCTGCCGGTTGGGGCGGCATCCTGCCGCACAAACAACGGGGCAGGGATGCCCCGTGAACCGGCAGGCCGGAGGCCTGCCCTACATCGCTCGCACCAGCTCGGTGGCTCAATTCGCAGCATCCAGACCGGGGGGATTCCCCATTCTCTCCCGCGCGGCGCGGCGGCAGGCCGCGTTCACGATGGTCGAGATCGCGTTGTGCATCGCCATCATCGGCTTCGCGCTCGTGGCGATCATCGGCGTGCTGCCCACCGGCATGAGAGTGCAGAAGGACAATCGCGAGGACACCATCATCAACCAGGACGGCACCTTTCTGCTCGAAGCCATCCGCAGCGGCTCGCAGGGCACGGGCTTGGATGAGCTGACGACTTATTTCGAAAAGATCATTTACTTCGACCCAATCGCCATGAAGGTCGTCACCCAGACCTACGGCTTTGGGCCGACCAACTTCAGCACCGGCCGCGAAATCATCGGCCTGATAAGCCGCCCCAACCTGGTCAGCACGTCCGAGGTCAGGTCCATCAGCGGCGCGCTGGGCGACAAGGGAACAAACGTTCTGTCAAAAGACCTGGCCTTCAAGTACCAGCTTCGCACGGAGATCACCCCGATTGTGTTTACCAACGTCGTTCCCGCCGGTGGGAAACTGGTGACCACTTTTTCCACCAATCTCTACGATCTCCGGCTGAACTTCCGCTGGCCCTTGCTGCCCAACGGCATCATCGCCGGCGACAGCCACAAAACTTTTCGCATGCAGATCGCCAGTGAACTGGTGGAATCGCCCGCCAACTCCGGCTACTACTTTTTCTTCCCACAAACATTCACTCCCTGATGCACTTGGCCCCGCTCCATCTCCGACGCATCGAACGCCGCCGCGCCCCGTTTGGAGTTCAAGCTTCAGCTTGTCCCCCGCTTGATCTCCGACATTCAGACCATCGTCGCGCCTTCACGCTGGTGGAGATGATGGTGGCCGTCACGCTGCTCACGGTCATCGTGTTTTCGCTCTACGCCATGTTCAACCAGACCCAGAAGGCCTTTCGCGCCAGCGTCACCCAGGTGGACGTGATGGAATCGGGCCGCGCGGCCACCGAACTCATCACGCGCGAGCTGGAGCAAATGACGGCCTCGCATCTGCCCAACGTCACCAACCTTTACGCGGTGCCCAATGGCCCTAATCCTCGGCGCGGCACCAACTTTCAACAACTGGCCGATGGCACGATCCGCACTAACGTCACTGACGAGATTTATTTCCTTTCTCGTTTCCAGGGGGATTGGCATGGGACCGCCTATTTCGTGCAGGTTGGCAGAAACAACCCGAACGACGCGAATCTCTTCGGCGCCGGCGTGGGCACGCTCTACCGCTATAAGACCACCAACGCGCCGATCCTCACCACCAACAATAATTTTCTCACCAATTTCAACCAGACCAGGTTACCACCGGCCCCCAACACCAACTGGCAGCGCGTGGCCGATGGCGTCATCCACTTTCAAGTGCGCCCTTTCGATGCTGCTGGGCAGGAGATCACCGACCGCACTGCCATTCGCACTTTCTTCAACAATCCCGCTCGTTTTGGCCCGGCCTTTGTCGGCGACCGTCTGCCGGCATACCTGGAACTGGAGCTGGCCTTTCTGGAGCCGGCGGCCGTCGAGCAGGCCAGAGGTTTTCCCACGCGCCCCGCAATGATAAATTTTCTGAACGACCAGGCCGGCAAGGTCCATCTGTTCCGCCAGCGCATCCCGGTCCGCACCGCCCCCCAATGAAACCCAACGCACAACGGGCGTCTTGTCCCCATGACCCGGCGCCGCGCTTCCCGGAGGGACGAGCTACGCGAGTCCCTGATTACCCCGGAAAAACCGGTGCCGTTTGGGACTCGCGTAGCTCGTCCCTCCGGGAACGAGCTTCGAGCTGCGCGGGCCAACGAGGCGTGGCTCTGGTCATCACGCTGATCATGCTCGCGGTGGTGACGTTCCTGGCGGTGGCCTTCCTGGCCACCAGCCGGCGCGAGCGCGGCTCGGTGACGGTGACCATCGAGCAGACCGACGCCAAGCTGATGGCCGACACCGCCTCGGCCCGCGGGCTGGCGCAGGTATTCGCCCAGATGCTCGCCCACGGGAGCCTGTTGAATTATGACATGATTGTTTCCACCAACGCCGATGGCGCGGCGTTTCCGTACACGAACACGTTCCCGTTCCTGGTTGATCCGCGTCCGCCGGTGTTTGTGGATACCAATCGTCCGGGCGGCACCTTCCCGCTGGATTTCCGCTATTACCTCGATTTCAACCGCAACGGCACGAACGAGCCGCCCGTCAACGGCCCTTCGGGAATGCCCGGCGACCCCGAATGGGTCGGCGTATTGGACCGGCCCGGCCTGCCGCATTCGTCGGCCAACCGGTTTGTCGGGCGGATTGCCTATCTCGTGATGCCGGCGGGAAAAAGCCTTGATCTGAACATGGTTCACAACCAGGCCAAACCGCTCAGCCTTCCGCCGGCGCCGGCTGACCGTTTTTATCGCAACCACGGTTTCGGCCCGTGGGAGTTTAATCTGGCGGCTTTCTTCCGGGAACTGAATCCCAACGTATGGACCACTTATGGTTATTTGACCAACACCGGCCTTCGCAGCATCGGCAACTCGTTCGACGACGCCAACGATCTGATCAATTACCGTTACAAGGGCAATTACACGAGCCTCGCCACCGTGTTCAACTTGTATGGCCTGCCCGGCACCAATGGGTTTGCGACGGATCTCGTTGACGGATTTGCCAACGGCCCGCTGATGAGCGGCCTTGGTTTGCCGGCGTTCGAAAACGACAACAACATACTTCCGTTTGTCCAGCCCTGGCCGCATTGGCCCGGCAGCCCCAGCCCCACCAATTTTTACGATGTCACGGAATTGTTCGGCGACACCCGGACCAACGGCTTCACCAACTTCGTCGTCCGCTTGCGCACCGCGATGACCAATACCAGCCCCAATCTCACCAACCGCAACACATTCTACCGGCTGCTGGCGCAGATGGGCGTGGACTCCGCGCCGCCCACACAGCCGAAGCTCGTCAATTCCCTTGTCCGCACGAACAACCAGGTCACCGTCGTTGTGCCCGCGCACGGATTGACGACCAACGACCACGTGCGCATCCTGGGTGCCAACGCCACCAATTACAACGGCACCTACGAAGTGGCCAGCGTGACGTCCAACGCCTTCACTTACTTCCTTGTCCCTTCATTGCTGGCGCCTTTGTCCCCGGCGACCGGCATCATCACCGCCGAGAAGAACAACCAAATCCATCTCAACTACAACAACCAGCTTTTCAGCCAGACCAGCTTCACCAACTGGGCGCCGCTGGATTTTTTCAACACGGTGGCCGACCGGCTGTTGCGCACGACGAACTTTGGCGTGACCAACATCAACGTGTATACCAACTTCGGCGTGAACTACATTCCCATTTACGATCGCGGCAAAAGTAATGCCGCCTACGCGGCGGAAATTCATCATCTGCTCCAACTGGCGGCCAACCTCTTCGACGCCACCGGCAACCGCAGCGGTTTGACGCCTGATTTCCCCTCGGTCTTCCGCCCTCATTTTGCCAGCTTCACCAACGGCGACCTGGTTGTCATCACCGGCTACAGCTACGAAACCAATACCAGCTTCCTGTCCAACACCTGGCGCGACCTGAGCGATTCCCTGAGCCGCAGCATGATCACGAGCAACGACAACATCTACGGCACCCCGTTGGTGGTCGGCGCCAAGAAGGGCTGTCCGAACTTCAACGAGTTCTCGTTTCAGAGCGTGGTGGAGGTGACGCGCAAGCTGGAGTTCCTCAAAAGCAACGCCGCGGACGTTTTCCCGCGACAGACCAACCAGATGATCATCGTCGGCATCACCAATTCCTTCGGCGTGGAGGCCTGGAACTCCTACACCAATACGTTCCCGCGACAGTTAAACATGATCATCATCAATCAGGCCGGGATGGTTTTGAGCAATGAATTTAACCAGGTGCTGATGTCCACCAACGTCATCATGGCGAACACTACCAATATCACACCCGCCTGGTTCGGCACCCAGTTCATCAACAATGTCAGCGACGTCGTCTTCATGCCGAACATGGTTTATCTCAGCCGTCCGCCCGGGTTTTACTTCACAAACCTGACGCCGGCGACTTTTGACACCGGCCGCGGTTTCCCCGTCCCGCAGTTGTATCTGACCGTCAGCAACAAGCTGCGGTTTTTCCTGACCGATGTGCTCTCCAACCGCATTGTGGACGTGGTGAACATTACCAACGTCCAGCACATCAACATCACCAGCAACCTCGCCGGGTCGAGCAACATTTTTGCCGACCCGTCCGGTAGCCCGGGCCGGTACTGGCTCACCAACCGCGTGGGCAGTTCGGGCAGCGTCTTTGCGCCGACGCTTGGCATCACGAACCAGATCGCCACCGCGACCAATTATACTTCGCCGGACTGGAGCAGCTTTAACGCGACGCCTCCGGTCAACAGCCAGATCATGGCCGCCAGCAATTTCCTGGCCTTTTTGACCAGCACGAATTTCAACACCAACGGCCTGCGGATGCAGTGCCCGTTCAATCCGAGCCGCCGGTTTGGCCGGACGATTTCGCTGGAGGCGAACGACCCGCTGGTGCACTACACACTGGCGGATTTGACTGACCCGACGAGCCAACTCACCAACAACGTGGATTACGCCGCCAGCGTGCGCAGTCCGGTCCCGCGCCGCGATACGCTGGGCAAGCTCAATAATCGTTACAGTCCGTGGGGCGGCCGGCGCATGCCGAATGGCCCGCCCCTGTCCACCGCCGAACAGCCTGATTTCTATGACCTGTCGATGAAGGACCCGCTGGTGCGCTGGTCGGATGAATGGGATTTTCCAACGAATAGATTCGGCAGCATCGGCTGGCTCGGTCGCGTGCATCGCGGCACGCCGTGGCAGACGATTTATTTGAAGGCCACCGTTGCCAATCTCACCAACTGGTTCAGGTGGTCGGGTATTCCCACCGCGCACCCGACCAACGACTGGAAGCTGGCGGACCTGTTCATCGTGGCGACCGATCCCCACGCGCAACGCGGTCTGCTTTCGGTGAACCAGACGAACATCGCCGCCTGGTCGGCCCTCTTGAGCGGCGTGCCCGTTCTCACCAACGGCCGGTCCTTCTACAACGGGCCAGTCGGCGCCGTTCCACCTTTCACGGATCTCTTCATCGAACCCTTGAGCCGGCCGATGCTGGACATTTACGAAGGCATTCAACATGTGCGCATGAATCTGCCCGGGCAGGTCTTTTCCAACCTGGCCAGCTTCCTGGCGGTGCCGGAGTTGTCCGCGGGCACCACCGTTTTCGGCGCTTACACCAATTCCCCGTTCCTGAACGGGGTGGGGATCGAGGAGAAAAATAAAAGCATCAACGATGTCGCCTACGAGCGGTTGCCGCAGCAGATTCTCTCGCTGATCCAGGCGGAGGAGAACCCGCGCCTGGTGATTTACGCCTGGGGGCAGTCATTGAAACCAGCGGAGCACTCGATCATCGTCAACCCGCTCTCGCCCAACTTCCAGCTTTGCACCAATTACCAGATCACCGGCGAAGTCGCCACGCGCACCGTCCTGCGCCTCGAAGGCAGCCTGGACAAAAATCCCAAGGCCGTGATCGAAAGTTACACCATCCTCCCCAACCCCTGATATGAACCCATTCATCAATCTTGACGCCGCCTCGCGCGGCCCCGGTTTATGCGCTTGAAAAGTCGAACCTGGTTCATCTTGAGCCTGCTGCTGTTCCTGGCGGCCGGCTGGTTCTGGCATCTGGGCAACCAGCGCCAGCGCGAAAAAACCGCTCCCGCGCCGGCCCCCACCAATCCGGCTGCGGCGAACCTTTCCGCGCCGGCCGCGCCGGCCGTTTCACCCGCGAGCAACGCCGTGGCGAACACCGTCCCGCCGCGTTTTCCCTACCGCTTGAGCAATTCGATCCGCAACCTCGATGAACTGATGCGCAACGAACGGGCCGTCCTCCTGCAAAATGCGTTCATTGACACCGCCAGCCGCGCGCCGTTGAACGTGCCTGATTTTCTCCGCGCCAAAGGCGAGCACGGCAGTTACATCGTCCAATCGCGCGGCCGGCTCAATGACGCCTTCCGCGGCCTGTTGCGCGAGGCCGGCGCGACGATTGTCTCCTACATTCCCAACAACGCCTATCTCGTGCGCGTGTCTGCCGCCGGCGCGCAGCGGCTGGCGTCGCTGCCGCAAACGCAGGCCGTCCTGCCCTTCGAGCCATATTACAAACTCGACGAGCGCCTGCTCGCGCTGGCCATCGAGCAACAGCCGCTGCCCGAAGGCCGCTGGGTCAACGTCATCGCATTTGCTGATGCCATCGCCTCGGCGCGGCTGGCCCTCGAGAAAATGGGCGCGCAGATCATCACCGAAGAAGTGTCGCCGTTCGGCCAGCGGTTCATCGTCCGGCCGCCGGGCGATGCGCTGGTGGCGCTGGCCAACCTGCCGGCTGTCCAGGGCGTCGAGGGTTATTTCGGCAAGGCGCTGCTCAACGACCTGAGCCGACAGCGGCTCAAAGTGGCGACGAACACGCTGGTGACCACGCTCAATTATCTCGGCCTCACCGGCTCCAACGCGCTGGTCAACATCAACGACACCGGCGTGGACGCGGGCCATCCCGATTTGACCGGGCGCGTGACGGCGGACATACCGGCGACGTTGATGGACGCCGACGGACACGGGACGCACGTGGCCGGGACCATCGCCAGCAGCGGCACGAGTTCCCCGGGCGTGAGCAGCAACAACATTCCCGGCTCGGTGACAAACGCGAGTTTTCGCGGCATCGCTCCAGGGGCCTCGCTCTACGCCACACCGGTGATCTTCAACAGCGGCGTGGTGTTCCCGGCGTTGGGCGACACGTATCTGCAAACCAACGCCGCGACGCGCAGTTATATCACGCTGGCCCGGACCAACGCGCTCATCTCCAACAACAGTTGGGGCTACGGCGGCGCGCCGGTCTATAACACCTCGGCGGCCAGCTACGACGCCGCCGTGCGCGATGCCTTGCCGGAAGTCACCGGTTCGCAGCCGATCCTCTTTGTGTTCGCGGCGGGCAATGGCGGTTCTGGCGCCGACGACGGCACCGGCGGCGTTCCCGACAGCATTCTTTCCCCCGGCACAGCCAAGAACGTCATCACCGTGGGCGCGATTGAAAATCTGCGCAACATCACCAACTTCACCGACTTCACAGACAACTCGAACCAGGTGGCCTCCTTCTCCAGCCGCGGCAACGTGGGAATCGGCCTCGAAGGCACCTTTGGCCGCTTCAAACCCGACCTGGTGGCGCCGGGGACGTTCACGGTTTCCGCGCGGACGAGATCCTGGACGAACTCGACCGACACGAACATTGCGCAGCTCGACATGGCGTTGACGCCCTATTACCGCTACGAATCGGGCACCAGCATGGCCGCGCCTGCGGTCAGCGGCCTGTTGGCGTTGATGGAGGAATTTTTCGAGTCGCAGTTGCAAATTGCTTACAGTCCTGCGCTGATGAAGGCGCTGTTGATCAACGGCGCCCGCTCGGCAGGCTCGAAGTACGATCTGCTGGTCAACACCACCAATTACAACTATCAGGGCTGGGGCGTGCCCAACTTGACCAACAGCATTCCCAACACGTTGTTGAACGGATCGGCGTCGCCGCTCCAGTTCTTCGATCAAAGCCCGACCAACGCGCTGGCCACCGGCGAAAGCCATTCGTACGTGCTCAAGCTCAATCCGCTGCTGCCCGAAGTCCCGTTTTTCCCGCTGCGCATCACGCTGGTCTGGACCGATCCGCCCGGCAATCCCAGCGCCGCCACCAAACTGGTCAACGACCTCGACCTGCTGGTCACCAGTTCCGTCACCAACGGCGGCATGGTGACCACCAATTATTTCTTCGGCAACAATTTCGAGCCGGGGTCCGATTTCACCATGCTCAGCCTGACCAACAACCCGCCGACCAATGACATCGTCAACAACGTCGAAAACGTTTATCTCAACGTCACCCTCGACGCGGAGTACGTCGTCACGGTCAAGGGTGCGCGCATCAACGTGAACGCCGTGACCGCGCACACCAACAACGTGGTGCAGGATTACGCGCTGGTCATCTCGAGCGAAAGCAGCACCAGCGCCGCGCCGTTTTCCATCACGCGCATGCTCGAACCGACGAACACGCTGCCCGTGCTCCCGCTGACCAACGGCGTGCCGCTCCTCCACCAGCGGGTCGGCGCCAATACGCCGCTGCTCGGCGGCACCAACGGCGTGGTCCAGCAATGGAATTTTTATGTCTTCACGAACGTCTTTGTGCCGGGCGGCGCCAACATCACCAACGGCCCCAATGTCGCCTTCATCACTTTCCAGGTCCCCAACCTCTCCCGCCCGCGCAACCTGGAGGCGGACATTGATTTGTTCGTTTCCACCGACCCCACGATCACCAACCTGAACCCGTTGGCGATTGACGCCGCGTTCCGGGCCACGAGCCGCGGCGGGACCGAAACGATTTTCTTCACCAACGCGCCGGTGGGGCCGAACTCGGTCTTCTACCTCGGCGTCAAGTCCGAGGACAAACAGGCCGCCGAGTTCGGCCTGGTCGCCCTCTCGACCGTTCTGCCGTTCGCGCAGACCAACGAGTGCGGGCTGTTGCTGACGGGCCTGCCATCCAACGTGCAAATTCCAGACGGCGCGCCCGACCAGCCGCAGGGGAATTACGTTTTTGCCATCTGCCCGCAGCCCTGGACGATCCAGCGCGTGCTGGTCACCAACGTCATGACGCACGAGTTGTTTGGCGACCTGTTCGGCGACCTGACGCACGACCAGAATTTCGCCGTGCTCAACAACCACGGCCTGACGCCGGTGTACGGCACGAATGTGGCGTTCGTCTATGACGACAGCGGCCGCAACGACTTCCCTGGCAGCGTCCCTTCCAGCGGACCGGGGAGCTTGAATAATTTCGTCGGCACCGAGGGGCTGGGTGCGTGGATTTTCACGATCAACGACAACGCGCTCAAACACACCGGGCGGGTGGACAACTTGAGCATCTGCCTGGAGCAGCAGGACACCAATGCCAACAACCGCCTCATCGTCGTGCCCGGCAACCAGTGCCTCACCGAATTCGTTGACGTGCCGGTCAACGTGACCAACCTCATCGTCACTCTCTCGCAGTTGACCGGCCCGCTGGATGTCTATATCCGCCAGGGCGCCCCGCCGACGACCACGGTGTTCGACAAGTCCGCCACCATCAACCCGCCGGGCGGCTCCTTGACCCTCGGACTGGCGGACTTTCCACCGCTGGTCTCGCCGGGGCGCTATTTCCTGTTGCTCTGCAATCCATCGGCGTCGCCGGTGACCGGCAACCTGAGCTTCCAGTTCGAATTCAGTTTGACGCCGCTCGGATTGCTGACGTTTACCACGACGAATGCGCCGCTGACCTTGCGCGATGACGCGCTCCTCAACTCGATCATCAACGTCTCCAACAACCACCGCGTGGTGGACGTGAAAGTGGGCGTGCGCATTGACCACCCGCGGCTCTCCGACCTGGTGCTGCACCTGGTCAGTCCGCAGGGCACGCGCGTGCTGTTGACCGAGGGGCGGGGCGGGACCAATGCCACCAACTACGGCTTCACCTTCACCAACGCGCTGGCCACCAACCCGCCGCTGCCGTACGTGCTCACCAATTTCTCCTGGGTGACGTTCACCGAAAGCACCAACCTGGCGAAGTTGCCGGTCAAATTCGCCCCCACGCCGTTCGCCTCCACCAACACCAACCCATTCATCTACGTCTTCACCAACGGCTTCGAAGTGCCGCCGGCGTTGCCGATCATCCAGGGCACCAACGTGCAGGGGACCGTCTTCGACGGCTGGCTGGTGGAGACCAACGCGGTCGCCGTGCTGGGCGACACCAACGTGGCCCTGGGCGGCTCGAATTATCTCGTGTTGAGTTCGGGCCGCGTCTCGCGCTTCCTGCCCACCGTGCCGGACCAGGTTTACCAGTTGAACTTCGGCTATCGGAAAATTTCCAGCGCCGCGACGCAGTCGGTGGCTCTGTCGGTGCCCGTCACGGCCAATCTCTATTTCCAGACGAATATGCTGGCGAGCAACACTCCGCCGGTGAGCGTGCCGAAATTGCGCCTCTGCCCCGGTCAGCAGGTCGTGATTACGGCGACCAACTGCAACCCGGTGGACCTGGCCCTGCCGTGCCGCGGACCGGAGGGCGACACCAACTTGCCGCCTTACCAAAGCCTGCCGGCGTTCAGCCTCATCGGCCAGTGGAGCCGCAGTCCGAAAGTGCTCGAAACGAACACAACCTGGGGCCTGCCGTTTTACATCGGCACCAACGCTGTGCTCACCGCGCCGATTGACCCCGGCGATTACTACCTGTTCCTCGGCGAAAATGATTCTGATTACACGGACAATTCGGGCGCCTTCGATGTTATCGCCGAGTGGCAGCAGTGCCAGTTGGCCAGCTTCGAGTGGGTCCTGGGCGGCGTGACCAACCTGGTCTTTGGCGAGAGCCATTGGAAGACCAACTCGTTCCTCTTCGCCGGCAATCTGCTCACGACGAACTTTTTCCTTCAGCCGTCGTGGAATTACACGATGATCTTCGACAACTTCGAACTGTTCGAGCCGATCTCCACCGTCTATGACCTGCCAGAGGAGCCGCTCAAAGTGCTGCAAAACCAACTGGGCCCGGGCGAATGGAAACTCGAAGTCCAGGACTGCCGCGCCGGACCTTCCACCGATCTGGGCACGCTCTGGAGCTGGTATCTGCAAATCCAGTTCGCGCCCGAGCCGCTCAGCGTGGCGCTGACCAATTGCGTCCTGTACACGAACTTCGTGCGCAGCGACCTCGTCAACGGCAGGGAGATCAAATACTTCTCCGTCGAAGTGCCGCGCGAAGCCACTCGGGCCACGAACACATTTACCGGCGGCGGTGTCGAGTTGCTCTACAGCCGGACCGGTTTGCCGTTGGGGACTTCGCCGCCCGATCCGGTTCTTTATCCGTTGCCGAATCCGTGGATCATCACCACGAACTTCCCGGTCGGTGCCGAGCTTCTGCCCGGCGGACGTTATTTCCTGGGTGTGCGCAACCTCAATCCCGCCCAGACGAACAATTTTACCCTGCGCGTGGATTTCGACCTGCCGCTGATCATGCTCGACAACAATCGCAGCAACTGCGTCGTAGGTATCACCAACCTCATCACCACGATCACCAATCTCCAGCCGGCGGTCACCAACATCATCACGCCCGGCACGAACATGCAGTGGTATAAATATTTCGTTTTCCAGGATCCCAATACCAATACGACCGGCGTCAGCTTCGAGTTGATCTCCACCAACGTCGACGTGCATCTGGTGGCCAAGCGCGCTTTGGCCGTGGTGGATTATCTGCCCACGCCGACCAATTTCGATTACCAGAGCATCGAATGCCATCCCGTGACCAATCGCATTGTCGTGCTGACGAACTCCTTCCCGGTTCCGCTGGAGCCGGTGCTCTGGATTCTCGGTGTGTACAACGTCGGTCCGAGCAATGCCGACTACGAGCTCAAGGCCTGCCAATGGACCAACTCGCCCGCGGCCATTTATCAGGCCGACCCGCCACACGTGATCCCGCTCCTGACCAACGACCTGGCGTTCCCGTTTTTCGTGCTGGCCAACAACGCCACGAACATTCTCCTGACCAACTTGTTCATTCCCCTCGCCATCCTCGACCAGACCAACTCGGGGGTTCTCTTCGAGATTTGCGGGTTGAGCGGCGACGCCGACCTGCTCGTGCGCCGCTCCGATCTGCCCTCCCACACGCTGTTCGATTTCAGCGACATCAAGCCGGGCACGAACGATGAAACCATCGTGCTGCGGACCAATTTGTTCATCCCGAACCTCAACGCCACCAATTGGTACCTGACCATCGTCAACCATGAAACCAACCCCGTGACCGGCATGATCCGTTACATGGTTGCCACCAACGGCATGTTGACCAATTGTTCGGGCATCACCATCCTGGCTCCCAAATTCGTCAAGTCGCTGAACGGCGTGGCGCTCAGTTGGAACACGTTGCCCGGCCAGAAATACCAGGTGCAAGGCTCCCTTGACCTGATGACCTGGACCACGCTCACCAACGTGACGGCCGCCGGCGACAAGACCTCCTTCCTCGATCCCGATCCGGGCAACACCCGGCCGCGCCGCTTCTATCGCGTGCTCCAGGTGCATCCCTGATCATGCGCGCGCTGGTGCTGGCGTTGAATCCCTCGATTGACGCCGGGTGGCGCGTGGACCGCGTGCTGTGGGAGGAAAAGAACAATCTCCGCTCGGAACGCCGCTGGGCCGGCGGCAAAGGCGTGAACGTTGCGCGCTGGCTGAAACATCTCGGCGGAAAACCGCTCCTGCTGCTTCCGCTCGGTGGCAACACGGGCGCGGAACTCGCCCGTTACCTGCGCGAAGAAAAACTTCGCGCGAGAATTGTGCGCCTCCACGAACCGACGCGCGTCAACGTCATCGTCACGACGGACGCCGGGCGACAACTGCGCTTCAATCCGCCCGGTCCGAAACTCTCGCGACGCGAGTGGGACGAGGTTTTGAAAATTGTGGAGCGTTATCTCCGTAGCCGCCGACGTGAGGAGGCGGACAAACCGCAACTCGCGAACATCCGCCTCCTCACGTCGGCGGCTACAAAACGCGAGGGTCTGCTCATCCTCTCCGGCAGCCTGCCGCGCGGCGTGCCGGTCACGGCCTACGCCCAACTCATCCGCCTCGCGCACCGCTTCGGCGTGAAGACGTTGCTCGATTGTGATGGCGAAGCGTTCGCGGCGGCGATCAAAGCGAAACCGTTTCTCGTCAAGCCCAACGAACATGAACTGGCCCAGTGGCTGCGCCAGCCGCTGCGCTCGGAAGCGGAGCTGGTCCGCGCCGCCCGCGCGCTCTCGGAGCAAACGGACGGCTGGGTTTTGGCTTCACGCGGCGCGAAGCGCAGCCTGCTCGTCAACCGCGCGGAAGGATTTCAGTGTTACGCCACGCCGCCGCCGGTGAAACCGCGCAACACCGTCGGGGCAGGGGATGCGTTGCTCGCAGCCGTGGCCCGGCAGATCGAGCTGGGTTCGCCGCCGGCCGATTGGCTGCGCCGCGGTGTGGACACCGGCACTGCGGCCACCGGGTGTGTCGCCGGCGAATTGCCTCGCCTGTCGCGCATTCGACCGTTCGCGCGGCAGACTTGATCCGGTCCGAACGTCAAAGTTTGTTGGGCGCATCTCAGTTTTTGAGCGCCTTCTTCGCGGTCTATCCCAAAGGGATAGCGTCCTCCAGCCCAGGGTTGCGAGGAACGAGCTACCCTGGGTAAAAAGACCAAGCCACACAACCCTGAAAGGGTTGTGGCTGGCGCGATCCGCAGTTGACGCAACCCCGATGGGGTTGTGGACTACAACGACCCGTCCCAGGGTAGCTCGTTCCTCGCAACCCTGGGCTTTTGTGGCGGAATCCCGTTGGGATTCTCCAACATCTGTCGATTTGCCGAATAATGAGATGCGCCCACGTTTTTTCTTCCGGGATAACTTCCTTTTCATCCGGCGGCGCGAGGGTTAAGTTTCTGGATTGTTTGGTCGAAAAATTCCGGACTCATGGCGAAGGAATTCATCCGCATCGGCGGCGCGCGCGAGCACAACCTCAAGAACCTCACGCTGGCCATCCCGCGCGACAAGCTGGTGGTCATCACCGGCCTGAGCGGTTCGGGCAAGTCTTCGCTCGCCTTCGACACCCTTTACGCCGAGGGCCAGCGTAAATACGTCGAGTCGCTCTCCGCCTACGCCCGGCAGTTTCTCGACCAGCTCCAGAAGCCGGACGTGGATTTCATCGAGGGCCTCTCGCCGACGATTGCCATCGAGCAGCGCAGTTCCAGTTCCAGCCCGCGCTCGATCATCGCCACCACCACGGAGATTTACGACTACCTGCGGCCGCTCTTCGCGCATGTCGGCCAGGCGCATTGCCCGGTCAGCGGCGAACCGATCACGCATCAGACGCCCAGCGAAATCGTGGATAAAATCCTCGCCCTGCCGGCCAAAACCCGCGTGATGTTGCTTGCGCCGGTCGTGCAGGACCAGAAGGGCGAATTCCGCGACGTGATCGAGCGGCTGGCGCGCGAAGGCTTCGTGCGCGCCCGCGTGGACAGCGAACTGGTGGAACTGGCCAGCAACGTGCGCGTCAAACTGGAACCCAAACAAAAGCACACCATCGAAGTCGTCGTGGACCGCCTGGTGATGGACGAGAAAATCCGGGTGCGCCTGGGCGATTCGGTGGAGACGGCGTTGAAATGGGGCGAGGGGCGCATCCTCCTTTTGCATCAATCGCCGGAGCAACCGTCCGCCGTCTGGCTGGAAACGCTCCACTCCACGCGCAATTATAGTCCGGCCACGGGCCTGAGCTACGACACGCTGACGCCCAAGCATTTTTCCTTCAACTCGCCCTTCGGCGCCTGCCCGGTCTGCCACGGCCTGGGCCAGAAACTCGTGTTCGACGAAGGGTTGATCGTGCCCGACCCGGAAAAAACCCTCGAACAAGGCGCCGTCCTCCCGTGGCGGCGCGGCGGCAAGCGGATGATCGTCTATTACAAGGCGCTGCTTCGTGCGGTGACACAGCATTACGGTCAGAACCTCGAAACTCCTTTCAAGTCGCTGCCGGACGATTTCAAAAAACTCCTCGTCCACGGTTCCGGCGAGACAGAGATTGAGTTCCACTTCTGGCGCGCAGGCAAGATGAGCAGGATCACGCGGCCCTTTGAAGGTGTGATCCCCAACCTGGAGCGGCTTTACGCCGAAAGCGAAAGCGAGTTCACCCGGAACCGGCTCAAGGGTTTCATGAGCCCGCAGCCGTGCGATGTCTGCGAAGGCCGGCGGCTCAAGCCGGAAATTCTCGCAGTCACACTTGGCTCGGCAGAGGCCGGCTTAAAACTCAAAACTCAAAAGTCAAAACTTAACATTCCAGGAATTTCCATCATGGATGTGTGCGCGTTGTCCGTGGATGCGGCCGACGAATTCTTCGCCACGCTCACGCTCTCCGATTTCCAGCAAAAAATTGCCGGCGACCTCATCAAGGAAATCCGCGCGCGGCTCGGTTTCCTGAAAAACGTCGGCCTCGGCTACCTTACGCTCGACCGCGAGAGCGGCACGTTGAGCGGCGGGGAGGCGCAACGCATCCGGCTGGCGACGCAGATCGGCGCGGGGCTGGTCGGCGTGCTCTACATCCTCGACGAGCCGAGCATCGGCCTGCACCAGCGCGACAACGCCCGGTTGCTGCGGACGCTCGAGGGTCTGCGCGATCTGGGCAATTCCGTGCTCGTGGTGGAGCATGATGAGGAAACCATCCGGCAGGCCGATTACATCATTGATCTCGGCCCCGGCGCCGGCGTGCGCGGCGGCGAACTCGTGGCGGCCGGCGGTCTGGCGGACATCCTGGAAAATCCCCGCTCGCTCACCGGCCAGTATCTCAAGGGCGAGTTGAGCATCGCCGTGCCCAGGAAGCGCTTGAAACCTTCGACTGAACGCGGCTGGCTGGAAATTCATGGCGCCCGCGAAAATAATTTGCAGAACATTGACGTCCGCCTGCCGCTCGGCACGCTGACCTGCGTGACCGGCGTGAGCGGTTCCGGCAAGAGCACGCTGGTGGACGACATTTTGCGGCGCGCGCTCTTCCGCCGGATGTATGGCTCCAAGGAGCGGCCCGGCGCGCACCGCGCCATCCACGGGCTGGAAAATCTCGACAAGGTCATCGTCATTGACCAGGCGCCGATCGGCCGCACGCCGCGCAGCAATCCCGCGACCTACACCGGCATGTTCAACCATATTCGCGACCTGTTCGCCCGGCTGCCGACGGCGAAGATTCGCGGCTACGAAGCGGGCCGCGTCAGCTTCAACGTCAAGGGCGGCCGTTGCGAGAAGTGCCAGGGAGACGGGCTGATCAAAATCGAAATGCACTTTCTGCCGCCAGTCTACGTCACCTGCGAGGCATGCAACGGCCGGCGTTACAACCGCGAGACGCTGGAAATCCATTACAAGGGGATGAACATCGCCGATGTGTTGAAAATGACCGTGGACGAGGCGGTGAATTTCTTCCGCGCAGTGCCGCAAATTTATGAGCCGTGCCTGACGCTGGCGGAGGTGGGGCTGGGTTATATCGGGCTGGGCCAGTCGGCCACCACCTTGAGCGGCGGCGAAGCGCAACGGATCAAGCTGGCCGCCGAGCTGAGCCGCAAGCAGACCGGGCGCACGCTTTACATCCTCGACGAACCGACCACCGGCCTGCATTTTCACGACGTGGCCAAGCTGCTGGAAGTCCTCTTCAAGCTGCGCGCTTCGGGCAACACCCTGCTGGTGATCGAACACAATCTGGACGTGATTAAAACGGCGGACTGGGTTATTGATCTGGGGCCGGAAGGCGGGCGCGACGGCGGGCGGATTGTGGCGCAAGGGACGCCGGAGCAAGTGGTCCAGTGCGCGGCCAGCTACACGGGACAATTTTTGAGCCGGGTCTTGCGGTGAGCGGTCGAATTTCCAGGACTGGCGAACCAAAACGGATGATCGTTTTAATCGAAGTTAAAACAAGCAGGCTGGCGCTGGCGCTGCTGCTGCTGGGACTGTGCTTCCTGCACGCCGCCTTGCCCGCTCCGGCGGCCCCCGGTTCCGCCGAAAAGCGCGCGTTCGAAGCGGCCGGGCGCGCTTTCGATGACGGCTTTCACGAACGGGCGGAAAAAGAGCTGGCCGACTTTGCCGTCAAGAATCCCAGGTCGGAACTTTTGGCGCAGGTCGTTTTGTTGCAGGCCCAGGCGCGCTACCAGCTCAAGCACTACGAGGGCGTGGCGGTGCTGCTCAACCAGCATTTGATGGCGGCCGGGCCGTTGCAGGATGAATACCGGTTCTGGCTCGCCGAAGCGCAGTTCCAATCGGGCCACTTCTAGGGCGCGGCCGAGACGTTCGCCCGCCTTGTCGCAGATTTTCCGCATTCCAACCGCCGCCTGGAGGCCAGCTATCGCGAAGCGCTGGCGCGTTTCAGACTCGGTGACGGGGAACGGGCTGTGGACCTGCTGCGCCAGCCGCAGGGCGTCTTCCAGCAGACCGCCCAGGCGCAACCGGACAATGAACAGGTTGTCCGCGGCTTGTTGCTGCTGGCTGAGGCGTTGATGCAGCAAAAGGAATATCCGGAGGCCGAGCACACCCTCGAGGCCTTGGCCGGCCGCGCGCCCAACGCCGAACTGGCCTGGCAGCGCCAATACTGGCTGACCCGGCTGCAACTGGAAGACCAGCGGCCCGAAGCCGCGCTGCAAAGTGTCGTCGCACTGGCGGCGCTGGCCACGGCCACCGACTCGCGCGACCTGCAGGCCGAAACCACGGCGTTGCACGCCAACATTCTGCAACTACTCCAGCAAAACGAGCTGGCGGTGCGGACGTGGGAGAAAAATCTGACCGACGGTTTCCCGCCGGAGCGCCAGCGTCAGGCGCTGTTGAAAATCATCGAGCTTTCCGTTGCGCAAAACCAAACTGCCCAGGCGCTGCACTGGTTGGAAATCTTTTTGCAAAAGCATCCGCAGGACCCCGCGCTGGATACGATCCGGCTCTCCCTGGGCGAATTGCATCTCAAGGAATATTACGCGCTCCTGGTGCCGGAACGCGCCGGGCCGGAGAAACCTTCCGCGGCGACCAATTTGTTGCAGCAGGCGCGGGCGCAATTCGACCAGCTCGTCGCGGACTTTCCCCAGAGCCGCCTCGTGGGCAAGGCGCACCTGGACCGCGGCCTGGTGTTTTGGGAGGAAGGCAAACTGGCCGAGTGCGAGGCGGCGTGCAAAGAAGCCACGGAACGGCTGCCACTCTCGGAGGACCAGGCCGTGGCCCGTTTCAAAATGGCCGACGCGCAGTATCGCCTGAACAATTTCAGCGGCGCCATCACCAATTACCAGCGGGTGCTCGACGATTTCGCTTCGTTGCCGCGGGTCAAGAGCACGTTGTTCGACCAGTCGCTTTACCAGATTGTGCGGGCGGCTATCGAGCTGGGCGACCTCGCGGGCGCGACGGCCGCCGTGGACAAGATCCTCGCCTGGTATCCGGAGAGTTTTTTCAGCGACCGCAGCCTGTTGCTCACGGGCCAGGCGCTCAATCGCCAGGGCCGGCCCGCCGGGGCGCGGTTGCTGTTCGTTGATTTTCTGCGGCGCTTTCCCGATTCCCCGCTCGCGCCGGAAGTCCACCTGGCCATCGCCCGCACCTACGTCCAAGAGCAGGATTGGCCGGCGGCCCTGGGCAAGTTCGACGACTGGGTGGCCCGGTTCGCGGGCCATTCGTCGCGGCCGCAGGCGGAGTTCGATCGCGCGTGGGTCAATTGGAAGGCGGGCTGGCCGACTAACGCGCTCGCGCTGTTCATTCAATTCACCAACCAGTTCCCCACGCACGCGCTGGCTCCGCTGGCGCAAAACTGGATGGCCGACCACTACTGGGGTATCGGCGATTTCCAAAACGCAGAAAAGAATTACCAGTTGCTCTATCAAAACACGAACTGGCCGACCTCGAATCTGACCTATGAGGCGCGCATGATGGCCGCCCGCTCGGCCATCGGCCGCCAGGGTTACCAGGAGGCCGAGAAATATTTCAAGGACCTGATCAATGATGACAAATGCCCGCCCAACCTGGTGGTCGAGGCGCTTTACGCCCTGGGCGACACGTTGACGGAAGCGCCGGCGGCCGACCCCGCCAAGCCGTTGGACAAATTTGCCGAGGCCATCAACGCCTTTTCCGTCATCCTGCAAAAATATCCCACCAACCGCATCGCGCACCTGGCCCTGGGCCGCATCGCCAACTGCCATTTTCAACTGGCGGCCCACGACCCCAAACGCTACGACAACGCTCTCGAAGCCTACCGGAAAATTCTGGCGTCGGAATTGCCCCCGGCCGACGTGCGCACGCGCAGCGAGGCCGAGGTCGGCCTGGGGCTGGTTTACGAAAAGCAGGCGGCGTTGAAGCCGCCGCCGGAGCAGGCGGCCTTGTGGAAGCTGGCCCTGGATCATTGTTTGAATGTCGTTTACGGCAACAACCTGAAGGACGGGGAGACGCCCGACCGCTTCTGGGTCAACCGGGCCGGACAGGAAGCGGCCCGCATGGCCGAAGGCCAGCAACAATGGGAGGCCGCGGCCAGGCTCTACCGCCGGCTCATGGAGTTGTTTCCGCCGTTGCGCCCGGCCCTGGAAAAAAAATGGAAGGCCGCGCAGGAACATCTCGACGCCGGGCAAAAGTGAGTAACCTGTCCGCCTGCCGGCCACGGGTGGTGTCTTGATCGTAATCTTAATCGCTTGCCGGTCAGAGATTATGATTAAGAGTAAGATTGAGATTAAGACATTGTCCGGCCGCCTGCGGGTTTGACACCCATGGTATTTCTCGTTAACTTGCCGCGGAACAATGAATGCGCCTCCTGATGCAATGCCGGTGGTGGAGCTGACCGAAAGCGCTGCCAACGAAGTCAAATCGCTGCTGGCCAAAGAACCGCAAAATGCCGGCAAGGCGTTGCGCGTCTATGTCGAGGCCGGCGGCTGTTCCGGACTGCAATACGGCATGGTCTTCGACGAAAAGCGGGAGGACGATCTGACGCTGGGCCTGCATGGTTTGTCGGTGCTGGTGGACCCTTTCAGCGCCAATTATCTGCGCGGCACCGTCGTGGACTTTGTGGACGCCCTGACCGGCGGCGGTTTCAAGATTTCCAACCCCAACGCCCGCCAGAGTTGCGGTTGTGGCAAATCGTTCGAAGCCTGAGCGGGCCGTCCTGCGCAGGCTGACCAATGCCGTTCCGTGCGATGCGGAACGGCTTTTTGTTTGGAGTCCAGTCTTCAGCTTGCGCTGCGTTTGAAGCGGTGTCGGGGACAAGCTGAAGCCGTAACTATGCAGTTGAAGGCACGGCTGGCGGCGGCTGGAGCGCGGCATTCATGCCGCTTAACTGTGGTGACGTCTTGTCGGCCGTGAACACCAAACAGTGCTCCACGTTGAAGTGGCATAAATGCCACGCTCCGTTGCGCCAGCGGCCTCGTCTCCATTTTCGGCATCAAGCTCAATTGCACGGTTACGGCTGAAGCTTGAACTCCGAACCTCTGCGCAGCGGCTTTTGTTTTTGCGTTGTCGCCGGACTTGCGGTTTATTGGCCGGGTGATCGGCAACCTCCTGCAACCCGAAATCGCGGAATTGATCCGCCAGCGGAATTCCAACTTAGCCTGTTAAACCCTCCACGAAACGCTGCTTTGAGCACGGACCGGCCGACGATGCGGTGCTTGACGGGGAACGGCGCGCGGCATAGCTTGCGGTTAAATCACGGGGAGCCAACCCTCCGCGCAAGCGGAAAAGGCTGAGAGTTCTGCGTTGGCGCGCAGAAGACCCATTGAACCTGATCCAGGTAATGCTGGCGAAGGGAAGCAGCCAACCTTCAAAAGCCTTCCCTGAATCGATAGCGCGCTCTGCGTTCCCCAGAACCCAGACGCCGGACCCAAGACCCAAAGTTATGATCGCATCCAAAGATTCCTTCGAACCGCACAGCAGCGAACAACTGCCCGCCAGCAAAAAAGTTTACATCCCCGGCGCGCTGCATCCCGAAATCCGCGTGCCGATGCGCGAGATCGAAGTCAGCGACACCAAGTCCTACACCGGCGCGATCGAGAAGAATGCGCCCGTGCGCGTCTATGATTGCTCCGGCCCGTGGGGCGATCCGGATTTCAGCGGCAGTGTGGAGGAAGGCTTGCCCGCGTTGCGGTCCAAATGGATTCTCGCTCGCGGTGATGTTGCGGAACACGAAGGACGCCAAGTGAAGCCGATGGACAATGGCTATCTCTCCGGCAAACACGCGGAGTTCGCCAGCAAGGCGGAGAAGAATCGGCTCGTGGAATTTCCCGGATTGTCCGGTCATCGCCACCGTCCGCTTCGTGCGAGCAAAGGTCATCCCGTCACCCAGCTTTGGTATGCGAAGCAGGGCTTCATCACGCCCGAGATGGAATTCATCGCCATCCGTGAAAACATGAAGGTAGCACAGGCGTCCCGCCTGTCCGCCGATTCGTCTCGAATCGGCGATCTTTCGCGTGACAATGTTCGCAACGACCTCAGCAAACAGCACGCCGGCAGCGCCCAATCCGTCCCATCCGCCCCATATGTCCCATCGGTTTTCACCCGTTTTCCCCAAAGAATTCCGAAAGAGATCACTCCCGAATTCGTCCGCAGCGAAGTCGCCGCCGGCCGCGCGATCATTCCGGTGAACATCAACCATCCGGAAAACGAGCCGATGATCATCGGGCGCAACTTCCTCGTGAAGATCAACGCCAACATCGGCAACAGCGCCGTCGCGTCGAGCATCGAGGAGGAAGTCGAGAAGATGCGCTGGGCCACCAAGTGGGGCGCGGACA
>CAZIFU010000188.1:0-15632 GCA_964539075.1 uncultured Verrucomicrobiota bacterium
GCTTCGCCGGCCGCAATGGCATCCGCCAGGTGTCCGTAAATCGTCCCCGCCACCAGCCCGCGCTTCCGCGCGATTTCCTCCGCCGGTTCGCCGGCCCGAAATCGCTGCAATGTTTCCCGCGCTGTGCCGCCCAGGTGCGGCCTGGGAGGCGGGTCCACGAACGAATCATCGGCGAAAATCTGGCGCGGGTTCGTCTGCAAATGCGCGGCGATCTCGCCCAGGAACACGGCGCCAAACTCGCGCCGCTTTTTGTCACCCACGCCGCTGATGCGAGCGAATTCCCGTTCGCCCGCCGGATATTCGCGCGCCATCTGCCGCAGCGCCACGTCCGAGAAAACGATGTAGGCCGGCACGTCCCGCTCGTCGGCCAGCCGCTTGCGCAACTGCCGCAACTGCTCGAACAACACCTCGTCGCACGCGATCTCGCCCACGCGCGGCTGTTTCGGCTCCGGCGCTGTCACGGGCTTCGTCAACGTGATCTTCCGCCGCTCCTTCAGCGCCGCGCGGCCTTCGTCCGTCACTTGCAGCGTGCTGAACTTCTCCGCCGTCTGCTGCAGCAGGCCGAGCCGGACCAGTTCGCGCCCGATGGCTCCCCATTCGGCGCGCGTGTGTTCGGCGCCGATGCCGTAGGTCGAAAGTTGCGCGTGACCCCAACGGCGCACTTTCTCCGTGTCCGCGCCGGTGAGCACCTCGATCACGTGGTTCAAGCCGACGCCGAAGCCGCTGCGTTCGCGGATGCGATAAACGCACGAGAGAAACTTCTGCGCGGCGAGCGTGCCGTCGAAGGTTTCCCGTGGTGACAGGCAGTTGTCGCACGCGCCGCAGTTTACATGTTCCGTAGCAGACGACGTAAGGAGGCTCACTTCAATTTTGGATTTCGGATTTCGGATTTCGGATTTCTCAGTCAGAGCCTCCTTACGTCGGCTGCTACCAAGTTGGGGCGGGACTCCAAACTCCTCGCCGAAGTAGCGCAACAATTCGCGCCGCCGGCAGCCCGCGCACTCGGCGTAATGCACCATGAGCTGCAACTGCTCGCGCGCGATCTGCTGCTCGCGCGGGTCGGGCTTCTCGTTGATGAATTGTGATTGCTTGATCACGTCGCCCGCGCTGAAGAGCAGCAGACATTCGCCGGGCAGGCCGTCGCGCCCCGCGCGGCCGGTTTCCTGGTAATAGCCCTCGATGTTCTTTGGCAGGTCGTAGTGGATGACGAAGCGGACGTTCGGCTTGTTGATGCCCATGCCGAACGCGATCGTCGCGCAAATCACGCGCACCTCGTCGCGCAAAAACAATTCCTGGTTCGCGCCGCGGTCCTTCGATTCCATCCCGGCGTGGTACGGCCGGGCGACCACGCCGTCGGCGGTCAGGCGCGCGGCCACCGTCTCGGCGCTCTTGCGGCTCTGGCAATAAACGATGCCGCATTCCTTCGGACGCGCGCGCACGAAGCCGAGCGTCTGCTCGTACGCCTTGACCTTCGCCGCGACGCGATAGGTCAGATTGGGCCGGTTGAAGCTGGCGACGTAACACCGCGGCTCGCGCAGGTGCAGTTGCTGGAGGATGTCGGCGCGCACCCGTTCGGTGGCGGTGGCGGTGAGCGCCATCATCGGCACGTCTGGGAACAAGGCGCGCAACTCGGCGATCTGCCGGTACTCCGGCCGGAAGTCATGTCCCCATTCGCTGATGCAATGCGCCTCGTCAATGGCGATCAGGTTCGGCTTCCAGCGCTGGAGGTCTTCGAGGAACCCGGAGAGCATGAGCCGTTCGGGCGCGGCGTAGAGCAGGCGGAACTGACCGTTGTGCAGGCCGCGCAGCCGCGCGCGCGATTCATCCGGCTTGAGCGATGAATTCAAAAACGTGGCCGCCACGCCGCCGGCCTGGAGCGCGTCCACCTGGTCCTTCATCAGCGCGATGAGCGGCGACACCACGACCGTCAGGCCGGGCCGCACCAGCGCGGGCAGTTGAAAGCAGAGGGATTTGCCGCCGCCGGTGGGCAGGAGCGCGAACACATCCCGGCCGGCGAGCGCGTCGCGGATGATTTCCTCCTGCAACGGGCGGAAGGAGGTGAAGCCGAAGTATTGCTTCAGCGCGGGCAGGAGCGGTTGGCTATCGGACTTCATTGTTTCCGGCGATGCGAGGTACAGTATGACGGCCATGCGGGCGGCTGGCGAGGGCAGAATTGTTTTGAGCAACGCGAGAACACAACGGCGACTTCGAGACAAAGTGCAACGTCGGTGGGGCGCTCCGTCGAGCCGAGGACAGCTCACGCCGACTCGGCTCGACGGAGTCTCGCCCCACCTTATCAAACCAATTCGGACTTAAACGGCACCGCTGAGGGCCGCCGAGTTTTCACCCCCGCTCTGCGACCTTTGCGCACACCTTCGCGTCCTCTGCGTTGAATCCCAAATCCGACGGAAAGAAAATTGTGCGCGTTGGAGTTCGAGCTTCAGCTTGTGGGGCGAGCGCGAAAACCGGAAGCAAGCTGAAGCTTGAACTCCAACTCAGTGATACTCCTGGATCGTCTTCACTCCGAAGCCGCTCTTTTTTGGCGCGGCGATGCCCAGCGCGGCGGCCTTGGCACCGCCCATCGTCGTCATGATCGGCGCGTCGGGGAACATTTTTTTGTAAAAAAGATTGCGTTTTCCACGAATCTTGCTACAAGGCGCTCATTCCTATGCAATCCGCTTTCTCACTCCTTACCCCGCTTTATTAAGTTTCCTCGTCATCGCTGCCTCCGGGAATTGTTGTTGGCCGCGGTCGTGGTCGGGGTGCCCCTCACAATCCCTGCCGCCGACCGGTTCTGGACCAATGGCGGCGGCGGCATATTCAACGTTGGCGCCAACTGGGCGGGTGGCAGCTTGCCGGGCGCGGCCGACAACGCCAATTTCACCAACAACGCCAACTACCTGGTGACTTGGGCGGCCTCGATCACCAACGCCAACGCCTTCTTCAACGCCCGCAGCGGCACGGTCACACAAGACATCGGGGTGTCGCGTTTCTGGCTCCTGACCAACAGCTACGTCGTGGGCCAGAATGCCAGTTCCACGGCGGCCGTCACTCACGTCAGCGGCACCTTGCGCGTGACCAATGCGGCGGGCACCGCGCGCATGGTCATCGGACAGAGCGGCGATGGCACCTACACGCTCGACGGCGGCACGGTGGTGGCCGACTTGCTCTTCGTCACGAACAACGCCACCGGCTCGTTCACCAACTCGGTCTTCAACTTCAACGATGGCGCGCTGACGACCCTGCGCGGCTCGACCATCACGCAGGCCAGCGGGTTTGTCATCGGCCGGGGCTCGGGATCGGTGGCCACCTGGAACATCCTGGGCGGCACGAACACCATCGGTATCGGCCAGGCCTCCGGCGACACGGTGTTGGGCGTCTCCAGCGGTCGCGGGGTGGTGGTGGTGAGCGGGGCCTCCACGCTGTGGACCAACAACCATGGGCTGCTGATCGGCAGCAACACCAGCGTGAACCTGCTGGTGGTGACCAACGGCGCGGAGGTGCGGGCCAGTGACGCGACGGTGGGATTCGCTTCGGGTGCCGGCGGCAACACGGTGGCGGTGAGTGGCGGCGGTTCGTTTCTCGGGCTGGGCGGCACCCTGACCGTGGGCAGCGCGAGTGACACCAACCGCGTGCTGATTACCCTGGGCGGCGTGGTGTCCAACACGACGGCCGCGATTGGCCCCAGCTTGGGGTCGAGTTCGAACCTGGTCCAGGTTTCCGGGTCGGGTTCCGCGTGGCTCAACAGCGGCAGCTTTACTATCGGCAATTCAGGCAGCGGAAACCGGCTGGTGATTGACAGTGGCGGACTGGTCAGTTCCACCGGCACCCCGATCGTGGGCAACAACGGCGATGGCAACTCAGTGCTGGTCACTGGCGCCGGGTCGCTCTGGACCAACGCCGGGAACCTGAGTATTGGCGCCATCGCCGGGACCGGCAACAGCGTGACGGTCTCCAACGGGGCGGACCTGCGCACCAGCGGCGGATTTATCGGCCCGATCGGCGACGGCAATTTCGTGCTCCTCACCGGCGCGGGCTCCACCTGGACCAATGCGGGCAGGGTGACCGTTGGCAATTCGGGTTCAGACAACACGTTGACGGTCTCCAACAACGGCGTGCTGGCGTCGGGCGCGCTGACCATCGGCGGCAGCAGCAGCAGCGCCTTGAGCAACCTCGTCATGGTGGCGGGCGGCACGTTGACCGGCGCGGTGGCCGGCAGCGGGATGGTGCTCACCGTGGGCTCCAACGGCCAGGGCACGCTCGACTTCAACGGCGGCACGATCTTCGCCGACCAGTTGTTCGTCACCAACAACGGCGCCAGCTTCACGAATTCGATCTTCAACTTCAATCACGGCACGCTGACGATCCTCTCTGGGTCGGTGGTCACGCAGGCCACCAGCTTCCTCATCGGCACGGTTACCAACCAGACCGCCACGCTGAACCTGCTGGGCGGGACCAACCTCGTCCGCACCACCGGCTTCTTCGACCACACGAGGCTGGGCAACGCGAACAACAGCGTGGCGCGGGTCCTCGTCACCGGCATGGGCACCTTCTGGTCGAACAGCGCCGGCCTTTTCGTCGGCAACGTGAGCGCCAGCAACTCGCTCACGATCTCCAACGGCGCGTGGGTGTGGAGCCGTCAGGGCTCTATCGGCAGCAGCTTTCCCGGCAGTAACAACGTGGTGGTGGTGACTGGTGAGGGATCGTCTTGGACCAACCAGTTTAGCCTTTCGGTGGGCGGTAGTGCCGGTGGAGACCAGTTGTTGATCACGAACGGCGGCCGGGTTCAAAACGCTAATGGCAGCATTAGCGGGGTAAACAGTCAAGCAATCGTCTCAGAAGCTGGCTCCGTCTGGAACAACAACGGTGATCTGACGGTAGGTCGCCTTTCTCGGAGCGGGAATCGGTTGGTGATTGCCTCGGGCGGGTTGGTTGAAAACGATAGCGGCATCCTTGGCAGCGACGAGTCCAGCAATAATGTGGCGGTGGTGACGGGGATGGGGTCGTTCTGGAACAACGGGTTCGACCTGTATGTGGGCGACGCCGGCAGTGGAAACCGCCTGGTGATCACCAACGGCGGGCTGGTCGGGAACGATTTCGCCGTTCTTGGCAACAGCACTTCCAGCAGCAGCAACGAAGCGGTGGTCACGGGGACTAACTCTTTTTGGAGTAATCGAAATGATCTGAGTGTGGGCTGGATTGGCGATGGGAATCGGCTGGTGATCAGCAACGGCGGGCTGGTCGGCGATTTTGTTGGCCGCCTCGGCGTTTTCAGCTCCAGCAACAACGAAGCGGTGGTGACGGGCGCGGGATCCTTCTGGAGCAACCGATCTTCAGTATATGTGGGCGAGAACGGCAGCGGCAACCGGCTGGTGATCAGCAACGGTGGCACGGTGAGCGCCATCATCGTGACCTTGGGTGTAACGACCAACTCGGGCAGCAACCGCATCACGGTGGCCGCTGGCAATCTCATTGTCACCAATGGCAGCGGCACCGCCGCGCTGGACATCCGCCGTGGCACCAACGTCTTCAACGCCGGCCTGATCCACGTGGACCAGTTGGTGATGAACAACGCGGCGGGCGTGTTTGAATTCAACGGCGGCACCCTCATCACGCGGGGCGCCTTCATCTCCAATGGCGCGGACTTCGTGGTTGGCGATTCGGGCACGACTCCGGCGGTGTGGGATGTGCGCGATGGCGCGAGCGACCACTTCCTTTCGGGCAGCCTCCAAGTGGGAGTCGGCACGCCACTCAGCCAGTTGCTCCTCACCAACGGGGCTTTGTTGACCAACTCTCTCGACGGCGTCCTCGGCTTTAATTCCACCGACAGGTCGAACACAGCCTTCCTCGCTGGCGCCAGCTCGCGCTGGCTCATGGGCGGCGACCTGATCGTGGGAAGGAACGGCGGGTTCAACCAACTGGTGATCAGCAACGGGGCGCGGGTGGGGAACGATCAAGGCAGCATTGGCCTGCTTTCGGCGGGCACGAACAACTTGGCCATCGTGACAGGCGCGGGGTCGTTATGGAGCAATCGTTCCGACCTGAGGGTCGGCGTCAGTGGCGACGGCAATCGACTGGTGGTGAGCAATGCGGGGACAGTCTTTGCAGGCACGAACGTTTATGTCGGCCTTAACAGCGGTGCTCTGAGCAACCTCTTGCTGATATCGAGCGGAGGGTTGGTCACCAACGGCGGCGATGGCGTCGTCGGCTTCAGCACGGGTGCCAACTCCAACACCGCATCCCTTTCCGACGCGAATACCCGCTGGCTCATGGGCGGCGATCTCTTCATCGGCAGCAACGGCGCATTCAACCAACTAGTGATCAGCAACGGCGCGCGGGTGGGGAACGAAGCCGGCAGCATTGGCAACGGTTCATCGAGCAGCAACAACGAGGTGCTGGTGACGGGCGCGGGATCCTCCTGGAGCAACCGGAACGGCCTCACGGTAGGCGGGGGGGGCAGCGGGAACCGCCTCGTGATTTCCAACGGCGGCACGGTGTTCAACATCGACGGATTCATTGGCTACAGCTCGGGTGCGAAGAGCAATGCCGCGCTGGTCACCGATACCAATTCAATCTGGAGCAACAGCAGTGCGTTGAGCGTGGGCTTTTTCGGCAGCTTCAACCAACTGGTGGTCAGCAACGGCGCCGGGGTGTTCGACACCAGCGGATCCGTTGGCGCTGGTTTTGCCTTCAGCAACCTGGCGGTCGTGACGGGCGCCGGCTCCTTCTGGAGCAACCGGCAGGACCTGTATGTGGGCGATTTCGGCAGCGGCAACCGGCTGGTGATCACCAATGGCGGCACGGTCTTCGCCAGCAACGCGGTTTACCTGGGCTTTGAGCCGTCCTCCAGCAACAACCTGCTGACGGTCGGCGGCAGCGGCCTGATCGTGGCCAATCCGGTCGGTACAGCGGTCTATGACATCCGTCGCGGCAGCAACGTCCTCAACGCCGGCACGATTGACGTGGACCGGTTGGTAATGACCAACGCGGCGGGCGTCTTCGAGTTCAACGGCGGCACCCTCATCACGCGGGCCGCCTTCATTTCCAATGGCGCGGACTTCGTGGTCGGCACTTCCGGCACCACCCCCGCGATTTGGGACGTGCGCGCCGGCGCGAGCAACCATTTCCTCTCGGGCGACCTCCTGGTGGGCAGCAACGCCTCGTTCAACCAGTTGCTCCTCACCAACGGTGCTCTGCTGACCAACAGCGGCGATGGACTCCTCGGCCTGAGCAGCGCGGCCAGATCGAACGCCGTCTTCGTGTCCGGTACCAGCTCGCGCTGGCTGATGGGCGGTGATCTCTACGTGGGGAGCAACGGCGCGTTCAACCAGCTGGTCATCAGCAACGGCGCGCTGGTGGGGAACGTTTTCGGCTACGTTGGCTTCAACACTTCCAGCAGCAACAACGAGGTGATAGTGACGGGGACCAATTCGTTCTGGAGCAACTCCAGCGGCCAGAGGGTCGGCCGGTCTGGCAGCGGGAACCGGCTGGTGATCAGCGACGGCGGGCTGGTGGGAACCAGTTTCTGCACAATTGGCGAGAATCCCAGTAGCAGCAACAACGAGGTGCTGGTGACCGGGGTGGGATCCTTCTGGAGCAACCGCTTTAACCTTTCCGTGGGCGGCTTTGGCAGCGGGAACCGGCTGGTGATCAGCAACGGCGCGCTGGTGGGGAACAATTTGAGCTTCCTTGGCGCAGCCAGCGACAACAACGTGGCGTTGGTTACCGGGGCGGGATCATTCTGGAGCAACCGGTTTGATCTCTCGGTGGGCCAGGGTGGTAGCGGCAACCAACTCCTGATCACCAACCGCGGGCTGGTGGGGAACAGTGACGGCACCATTGGCGTGGGAACTTCCAGCAGCAACAACGAGGCGCTGGTGACCGGCGCGGGCTCATTCTGGAGCAACCGGAACAGTCTCTTCGTGGGCGAATCGGGCAGCGGGAACCGGCTGATCATTACCAATGGCGGCACCGTGTTCGCCAGCAACGCGGTCTATCTTGGCTTCGAGTCCTCTTCGAGCAACAACCTGCTGACCGTCGGCGGCAGCGGCCTGATTGTGACCAATCCGTCGGGCACCGGTGTCTATGACATCCGCCGTGGCACCAACGTCCTCAACGCCGGCCTGATCGAAGTGGACAATCTGGTGATGACCAACGCGGCGGGCGTGTTCGAGTTCAACGGCGGCACGCTCAACGTGCGCAGGACCATAGTGGCGAACCTGCAACCCTTCTTCGTCGGCAACGGCATCTCGAACGCGACGATGAACCTCGTCGGGAGCACCGGCACGCACTCCTTCGCCAACGGCCTGACCATCCGCACCAACGCCGCCCTCACTGGCAACGGCACGATCTTCGGCGCCGTCACCAATTTCGGCACCCTCAGCGTCGGCAGTTCGGCCGGCAGCCTGCGCATCAACGGCAACCTCAGCTTGCGCGATTCGGCGCGAATGGCCTTCGAGATCGGCGGCCTCATCGCCACCAACCAATATGACGTGGTCGCCGTCACCAATTTCGTCGAGTTCGCCGGCACGTTGAGCCTGGCGCTGATCAACAACTTCCTGCCGGCTCCAGCCAACAACTTCACGCTGGTCTCCTTCGGGTCGTCGAGCGGCGCCTTCACCAACGCGCCCAACGGCGGGCGCGTCAACCTAACCAACAATCTTGCCAACTTCGCCGTCACTTACACCGGCACCAACTTCGTTCTCGGCGACGTGCAATACGTGGACAGCGACGGCGACGGCATTACTGATATTTGGGCGTTGCAATACTTCGGGATGAATTCTCTCCCGGCCGGCACCGGGCCGGGCCAACGCTTCGGCGATGCCGACGGCGATGGTCAGAATAATTACGCGGAGTTTGTGGCGAGCACCGACCCGCGCGATTCGCGCAGCCTGCTGGCCATCACGTCCATCACCCGGAACGGTTCCAGCTCCAATACCATCCAGTTCACCTGCGCGGCGGACAAGACCTACCAATTCGAGTTCTCCAACGATCTCGTCACGTGGACGCCGGTGGTGGGCGCGGTGCTGACAACTATTTCACCTCCTTCGCCTCCTGTGCTCGGCGTCTGCCAATGGATTGACAACGGCACGTTGACCAGCGGTCTGTCCGTCGTCTCGCGCGCCTACCGCGTCCGGGTGCTCCCATAAGCGCAGCCTCGGTGGTGGAGCGAGACTCTGTCGAGCCGTGTTGGTGCGCCTTGAATTGGCTCGACGGAATCTCGCCCCACCTTCGCAAAGCGGGACCGGCGCGTTGGAGTTCAAGTTTTACCCCTGCCAATGCAGTTGAAAACCACGAATGGACTCAGCGCGGCGAAGCCGCAACCGAAGTAGCGTCGGGCGTCTCGCCTGACGTGGAGCCGAGGCGTCTCGCCCGGCGGAAAAGAGTCTCGCTGGTTCGACAGTCGCCGGACCCGAACACGGCCAAATCCGGGCGGCGGGACGCCCGCCCTCTACGGCAGCCAAGATGGCCGCCGCTACGAAATTTGCGCAAGCCGCGAAAACTTTCGTGCATAGTAGTACGAATAGACACGAATGCGATTTGCGCATTGATGGTTTGGTCTTTCCTAACTCTGCTCACTGTTTGAGGAGTCGAACCAACCCAGGCAGAAAGTCTGGGTAGGCCCGTCATTATTCGTGTCTATTCGTGTCTATTCGTGGTTGCATTGAATAGTTAAGGCTGAAGCTTGAACTCCAACTCAGTGATATTCCTGGATCGTCTTCACGCTGAAGCCGCTCTTTTTCAGCGCGGCGATGCCCAGCGCGGCGGCCTTGGCGCCGCCCATCGTCGTCATGATCGGCGTGTTGGTATAGACGGCCGTGGTGCGGATTTTCACCTCGTCGGCGCGCGGCGATTCGCCGGCGGGCGTGTTGATGACGAGCTGGATTTCCCGGTTCTTGAGCAGGTCCACCGCGTGCGGGCGGCCCTCGGCGAGCTTGAAGATGCGCTGCACTTTCAGCCCGGCCTTTTCCAGGACCGCCGCCGTGCCGGCGGTGGCCACCAGTTCAAATCCCAAGTCCGCCAGTTGCCGGCCCAAGGCGGCCACTTCCATTTTGTGGGCGTCATTGACGCTGATGAACACGCGCCCGCTCAAGGGCAGCGGCGAGTTGGCCGCCATCTGCGACTTGGCGTAGGCGATGCCCAGGTCGGCGTCCAATCCCATGACTTCGCCGGTGGAACGCATTTCAGGCGAAAGTAAAATGTCCTGGCCCGGGAAACGGTTGAAGGGGAAGACCGATTCCTTGACGGCCCAATACTTCGGCCAGCACTCCTCGGTGAAGCCGAGTTCCTGGAGCGTCTTGCCGGCCATGACTTTCGCAGCAAGCTTCGCCAGCGGGACGCCGATGGCCTTGCTCACGAACGGCACCGTGCGCGAAGCGCGCGGGTTGACTTCCAGGCAGAAAACGTTTTCGCCCTTAACCGCGTATTGCACGTTCATCAGGCCGATGACCTGCAACTCGCGGGCCATGGCGTGCGTGTAGTCGCGGATCGTTTGGATGACCTGCGGCGACAGCGTGTGCGGCGGCAGCACCATCGCCGCATCACCGGAATGGACGCCCGCGAACTCGATGTGTTCGAGCATCCCGCCAATGACAATTGTTCCCGCATCCGAATCTGGATGTTGGATGTTGGATGTTGGATGTTGGATGTTTTTGACCTGGCCCACATCGGCGATGCAATCCACGTCCACCTCGATTGCGTCTTCGAGGAATTTGTCCACCAGCACGGGCCGCTCCGGCGAGGCTTCGACGGCGAAGCGCATGTAGTGGTGCAGTTCGGCGTCGGAATACACGATCTGCATCGCGCGCCCGCCAAGCACGAAGCTGGGCCGTACGAGAATCGGATAGCCAAGTTTCTTCGCCACTTCGAGAGCTTCGGACTCGTTGGTCGCCAGGCCGTTGGGCGGCTGGGGAATGTTGAGCTTGTGCAGCATCGCTGCGAAAAGTTTGCGGTCCTCGGCGGTTTCGATGCTCTGGGGCGAGGTGCCGATGATGTTGACGCCGTTCTTTTGCAGCCCGAGGGCGAGATTGAGCGGGGTCTGGCCGCCGAACTGCGCGATGGCGCCCCAGCATTTTTCCCGTTCGTAGATGTGGAGCACGTCCTCCAGCGTCAGCGGCTCGAAGAACAGCTTGTCGCTCGTGTCGTAATCGGTGGAGACCGTCTCCGGGTTCGAGTTCACCATCAAGGTCTCGATGCCGTCCTCCTTGAGCGCGAACGCGGCGTGGACGCAGCAGTAGTCGAACTCGATGCCCTGGCCGATGCGGTTCGGGCCGCCGCCGAGGATCATCACCTTGCGCTTGTCGGTGGCTTTGATTTCGTCGTCGCCGCGGTCGTAGGTGGAATAATAATACGGCGTGTAGGCTTCAAACTCGGCGGCGCAGGTGTCCACCAGACGGTAGCTGGGGACGAGGCCAAGTTTTTTCCGCTCCGCGCGGACGGCGTCCTCGGTCTGGCCGGTGAGATGGGCAATCTGGCGGTCGGAAAATCCGAGCGCTTTGGCTTTGGTCAACAGTTCAACGTTCATTGGGCAGCAACGCGAAAAATTAAATCCGGCAAAGTAAGCCTCAAAGGAGTGCGGGTGACAAGTGACAAGTGACAAGCGGGGAATTTTGCATCCGCATTGATCATCAGGGCCGGTTTGAGAAACCCGTCCTCGGTGGGGCGCTCCGTCGAGCCGGGTTCATCCCTCCGACTTGGCTCGAGAAGTCTCGCCCCACCTTCAAACTTAAGGTGGACTCTCAAAGGGGATCACCTCGCGCTCAAAGCGCCGGTAAATGGTGAAGTCTTCCCGGTCCAGCGTAAACACCACGCAATCCCGCATTTGCTCGCTCATTTGCACGACGCACGCGTCGGCGAAGTCCATCGGCTGATCTCCGTATTTGCGCATCAGCCGCGCCAGCCGGTCGGCGGCGCGATTGATGTCAAACTCCACGCGCAGGGCGCCGCGCATCACCAGTTCCACCACCCCCACTTCAGGGATACGATAAAAGCGCAGCCGCGCGCACGCCTCGGCCAGCACAGCGTCGCAAGTGTAGAAGATGGGGAAGCGGTCAAAGAGAGCCTTGGCCCACTCGTGAGTTGTCTCCTGCCGATTTAACAACGACACCAGCGGCCCGGCGTCAACGATGGCTCTTTGGGGCATATTGCTGGAGGTAATCCGCCCGGCGCGCCATGTTGGCCGGTCCCTTCACTGATCCCACAACGTCGCCCGCCTTCGCCAGCGCGCTGCCTTCGGACTTTCTGCCGAGCAACCCTTGGATCAACTGCCGCAGCAGGTCGGATAGCTTTGGGTTGATCTTGCGCAACTCGGCCTTCGTGCCGTCCGGCACCTTGAATTGGATCAGTTCCATATTCAAATCATGCCACACCTGGCAGAAGCGTCAATGTTTAGTGGACATTTTAGCCCCCCAAGAGCGGACATTCGGACGGACACAAAACCGGACGTTCGGACGGACACCAAGGCGGACATTCCCGGAAATGTCCGGTTTTGTCGTCGTTTTTAGGTGGACAACCGGACATTTCGTCCGGGTTGGCATGTCCGCCTGTCCGCTGGTGGAGGCGAGAGGTCGAGCTGGGTTCATCCCTCCGACTTGGCTCGACGGAGTTTCGCCCCGCCTTGAGTGAACCCTGGCGCTTCAGAGCATTTCCAACGCGCGGTGCAGCTCGGCCTCCGTGTTGTAGAAGTGCGGCGAGAGGCGCAGGTAACGCCGGCCCCCGCGGTCGCGGCGGAGCGAGGTGACGATTTTGTTTTCGAGCAGCCGCTGGTGCAGCGCGGGCAGGTCCGCGTCGTCGCGCCAGAGCGTGACGATGCTGCTGGCGTTTTCCGGCGGCGCGCCGGCGTGCAAAATGTTCCAGCCTTTTTCGCGGAGCGCGGGCACGAGCCACGCGCGCTTGCGCAGCAGCTCGGCAGCGATGTTGTCAATGCCGACTTCCAGCAGCAGTTCCAGCGCGGCGTGAAGCCCGGCCAGGCCAAGCAGATTGTGCGAGCCGGCTTCGTAGCGTCGGGCGTCACTGCGGAAGGCGAGTCCGTTCTGCGGTACGTAGTCCGGGCAACGGACGTTGTGCCAGCCGAGCACGGTGGGTAGCAACTTTTCCTGAAGCTCTTTCCGCACGTAAAGAATCCCGGCGGCCAGCGGGCCGAGCAGCCATTTGTGCGCGTCGGCGGCCAGAAAGTCCACGTGCTCGATGGTCGTGGGGAACGCGCCGAGCGTCTGGATGCCGTCCACGCAAAAGAGGATTTTGCGCTCGCGCAGAAATTTGCCGATGGCCGCCAGCTCAATCCGCCAGCCCGCCAGGAAATGGCACGAGGCCAAAGCGACGAGGCGCGTGTTTTCATCCACCTGTCCGGTCACGTCGCGCACGCGGACGCACCCAAGTTCCTTGACATTGAGGAAACGGACTTCGACGCCGCGGTCGGCGAGGGCCATCCACGGATGGACGTTCGCGGGGAAATCATCGTGATAGACAAGCACATGGCCGGGGCGGCGGAACTTGAGGCCGTTGGCGACGGTGCTCAGGCCGAGCGACGTGGGGCCGACGAAAGAGATTTCCTCTGGTTGCGCGTGGAGGAGCCTGGCGGCCAGCGCGCGGGTGGCGTCGAGTTGCCCGGCGGCGAAGACCGCCTCCTGGTCGTCCTGCATCGCGTGGGTGGCGTATTGGCGGATGGCTTCGGCGACGCGCGCGGGCAGCGGACAGACGCCGGCATGGGCCAGAAAGATTTTTTCCCGCGCGACGGGGAATTCATGCCGGCGCAGTTCCTCGTCAGTGAGCAATTCGGCAAGGGTCATAAGCCGCACGGGTCAGCCTGGATATTTCACCCGATTGGCACGCTGGCCGGCACACCCCTCACCCTGCCCTCTCCCCTCATCGGATGAGGGGAGAGGATGGTCCCGTCGTGGCCGGAACGGATGAGGGGAGTGTTCACAGTCTGTTGGCAGTTCATACGGTTTGTGAAATGTCCGGGTTAAATCGCTGACTGCGTTTTCATTTGATGACTTCGTTGATCTGGTCGAAGTAACCCATCCAGAACGAAATGACCTGCCAGGCAATCCCGAGCATGATGGCCAGGTAAACGGCTTGCGCCGACCATTTGGCGAAGGCGCTCAACTTGCGCGTGCCTTCCTCCTGGTAGTGGTGGTGCAGGCGATGCAGCGTGTCCTCGAGTTTGCCGCTGATTTCGCCGGAACTGTAGAGGTTGGCAAACATTTCCGGAAACTCCGGCGTGACGCCCAAGACCTCCGCCGGCGTCTGCCCGGCTTCGATGCGCGACTTCCAGGCCAGCACCGCGCGACGCAACGCGGGCGAACCGCTGGCGGTGGCGGCCAGTTCCCAGGACGTCACGATCGAGACCCCGGCGCTGATGAGCGCCTCGAGCGAAGCCGCCAGGCGGGCCAACGCCAGTTGCCGGCGCGCCGAGCCGAGCAGCGGGACGAAGCGGAACACTTGTTCCATGAGCGCCCGCCACGTTTCGCCGTGGCGGCCCTGACAGGCAAAGATCAGCACCACCACTAAAACGTAGCTGGGAACCAGCACGGCGATTTTCTGGACCACAAACCGCACATCGCCGCCCGCCTGGAGCAGACCGGTGAGGTAACTCATGGGAAAAATCAGCAGCGCGATGTGCAGGATGAAAACCGGGTAGCCGAGGGAGGCGATGGTGGTGCGCACCAGTTGCGCCCGTTCGCGATAATAACCGGCCAGCAATTTGAAAGCGGCATCGAGGCGGCCGCTTTGCTCGCCAGCCTCCAGCAGGGAAGTGTCGAAGGAGGGGAGCCAGCGGCTGGCGCGGTGCAGGGACTCGGCGAAAGTGTAACCTTCGGCCAGGTGCCGGCTCAACTCGTGGATTTCCTGGCGCAGGCCGCTGGTGGGTGGTTTGCGATGCAATTGTTCGAGGGCCTGGGGCAGGCCGATCCCCGCCTCGGTGAGGGAACCCAGTTGGTGATAAAACTCCGCGCGGTGACTCAGTTGCCGGGGCGTGACGATGAAGGGCATAGCGCCTCGCCCGCCACGAACGCGTCACACCGCGACGCGGTCCAAAGCGGCCTTGAGGTCGCGCTTGCCTTTGGGACCCACGACCTGGTCCACGACCTCGCCCTCCTGGAACAGGAGGAACGTGGGGATGGCGCGGATATCGTATTTGAGGGCCACCTTTTGCTGTTCGTCAATGTTCACCTTGCCGATTTTCACCCGGCCTTCGTATTCGGAGGCCAGCTCATCAAGCACGGGGGCGATCATTTTGCAGGGGCCGCACCACTCGGCCCAGAAGTCAACGAGCACCGGCGTGTCCGATTCCAAAACTTCGCTGGCGAAGTTGTCATCCGTCAAAGTAACCATGTTCAAAGCATGCATAATAACAACTTGAGAAAGAAAGTTTAAGTGAAAATTAAAATCGGGATTTGCCTCTGAGAAAATCAAGAGGGCAGCGCTGCCAGCAGCAACACCCGCCCCAACACCAGCAATCCCATCAGCGCGGCCACAACGGCCAGAATCAAATCCACGTTGCTTCTGGCGGCCGGCGCGCGAGCCGGGGCCGCGGCGCGTGCCCCCCCCGGCAAAGCGGGCGCGGGCCGCGCGGCGGGCGGAGCGGCCATCGTGGGACGTGAAGCGGGCGCCGGCGCAGCCGGGGCGGGCGC